>JADLBG010000430.1 GCA_020847895.1 Bryobacterales bacterium | reverse complement strand
GCACAAGGAGATCCGGAATGGAGACGGGCAACCGCAGGCTCATTCGCCCGCAATTAAATGACCTCAAAGACAAAATGGACAAAAGCCGTGTCCAAAAGAAACCGGTTCCGCCCGACCAGACGAATGCCGAGAATTTTTACTACGTCAAGCAGATGCAGACGAAGACTCCGATGGTCTTCGTACTGAAGGGCGGAGAGACCATCCATGGGGTTATCGAGTGGTATGACAAGGGGTGCCTGAAGATCAATCGGGATGAGGGCCCCAACCTGATGATCTACAAGGCGAACATCGCTTACATGTACAAGGAAGAGGGAAACTGAGGACGGGGCTGGTTGAAGACTGCTGCTGCTTTTCGGACAGCCAAGTGGTTTGATCCGCTTACTGCGCGGGGTGTTGTTTTGTCTTCGTTTTGAATTCCAGGCGCACACCGCGGCGCTCTCCTGCTTTATGCCAGCGCCGGATTTCGTCCTCCGTCTCCGGCACGACCGGAACGACGGGGATTCGTTTCCCTGATTCATCGATGGCCACAAAGGTCAGGTAGGCTGAACTGGTGTGCCTTAGTTTTCCGGACCGCAGATTTTCGACGAGGACCTTGACGCCCACTTCCAGCGAGGTGTTGAAGACGCGGTTGACCGCTGCCTTCAGGATGACCATCTCTCCGATGTGGACGGGCACGAGGAAGGTCATATGGTCCACTGATGCGGTCACCACCAGGGAGCGCGCATGGCGCATGGCGGCGAGCGCCCCGGCAATATCCACCAGGTGCATGACGCGGCCGCCGAGCAGATTCCCGAGGGGGTTGGCATAAATGGGGAGCGCCATTTCGGAAATCTCGCTGAGGGACTCGCGCACGTAGCGTCCTTGGGTGGGTATCGTCATGGCGCGTATATTAGCATGGAAGATACGGCTTACCGAGGAATTATGTCACAAGAACGATTGGATGCTCTCAACGCGCTGCTGGCACAGGACCCGAACAACAGCTTCGTCCGCTATGGGCTGGCGCAGACTCTACTCTCCGCCGGACAACTGGAGCAGGCGGCGACGACGTTTCTGGAACTGATCGAGCGCCACCCGGACTATTCCGCCGCGTACTTTCACGGCGGGCAGACGTTGGAGAAGCTGGGGCGGCTGGACGAAGCGAGGCGGGTGTACGAGGAGGGGATCGTAGTGTGCGGACGGAATGGGGACCTGCACACGAAGAGCGAGATTCAGGGCGCGCTCGATCTACTGCCGTGAGCGGGTTACTTTCTGACTTCTTCGCGTCTTGCGCTTTTTCTTTCCATTCGATCCCTGACTTGAGGGATGGACTCCCACTTTGCCTTGCCCCAATCGAGCAGGCGGCGGGCCCAGCGAAAGTGTTCGGCAAGCAGGACCAACCCCAAGAACACAATGAACAATCCCGGCCCCGGCACACCGGGAATGGCCAGAATCAGGCCGACCAGAACCAGTACTATGCCGCCGGAAATTCGAATTGCTTTGCGCACTCCCAGTCACTCCTCGCCCGTTGACGCGATTTCACTATCTCCTCTTTCAGCTTAAGCTGAATTCGGGCAGGCGGTCAGTGGATGGAGGTTCTGGTACGAATCTTAGCCGGTTCGTACCAATCTCTATTGACGTTTTCCGTCACACACCTTAGATTGAATTGTGCCCATGAGAGACCAACGCAAGAATCAGCGCTTCGAGCTGCGCCTTCCATTCGAACTACTCCGAACCGGCTCGAAGACCCTGGGCAAAGTTGGGGAGACGAAAAACCTCAGTTCCGGTGGGGTTCTCTTTACCGCGGACGCTGAAGTAGCGGTAGGGCAACCCATTGAGTTTGTCATCACTCTTCCCACCGGCGCCCAGGGCCATTCTGTCCGTCTTCGTTGTATGGGGAAAGTAGTGCGTCTGGAACACGAAGAGATCGGGACCGACCCCGCATTCGCCGCTACCTTAGAACGGTTCGAATTCGTACGCAACGGGCGCTAGGACGAAGCAGCGCAAAATAGGGTTGCGTTCGCTATACTAGGCAAACAAAAGGCGAAAAATGAATCTTGACCTGTTTGCCGATTCTCCTGATTCGAAATCCCTGGTTACGCGTCCTTCGCTCGAAGCCGTGCTCGCCCGGATGCAGGAATGGATGGCTCAGCCCAACTCGCCGATCCGGGCCATCCGCCAGCAGCCGGCGCGTCCCGGCTCGTACACCGATTTCCCCCAGAACCTGCGGCCGGTCTTGCGGCAGATGCTCGAGACGCGGGGCATCGGCAAGCTCTATTCGCACCAGGCGGAGGCCTTTGACCGCGTTAAGGCGGGAAGCAATGTCACTGTCGTGACGCCCACGGCAAGCGGCAAGACGCTTTGCTATAACCTGCCGGTGCTGGACACGCTGCTGGGGGACGAGAATGCGCGGGCGTTCTATCTCTTCCCCACGAAGGCCCTGGCGGAGGATCAACTCCACGAATTCAAGGCTGCGGTGGACGCGATGGGCTCCGGCATCCGCGCATTCACGTATGACGGGGACACGCCGCAGGATGCGCGCAAGGCGATACGGGAGCGCGCCAATGTCGCGTTCACGAATCCGGACATGCTGCATTCGGGCATCCTGCCGCATCACACGAAATGGGCGAAGTTTTTCGAGAACCTGCAATACTTCGTCATTGACGAACTGCATTACTACCGTGGGGTTTATGGAAGCCATCTCGCGAACATCATCCGCCGGGTGAAGCGGATCTGCGATTTTTACGGGTCGCGGCCGCGATTCATTTGCAGTTCGGCCACGATTGCGAATCCGAAGGAGCTGGCCGAGTCGCTGATGGAAGAGCCTTTTGAACTGGTGGAATCAAACGGGGCTCCGGCGGGGGAGAAGTATGTCGTCTTCTACAATCCGCCGGTGGTGAACGCGCAACTCGGCATCCGGCGCAGCTATCTTCACGAGGCGAAGCGGATCGCCGAGGAGATGATCAGCCGGGACCAGCAGACGCTGGTGTTCTGCAACAACCGGCTGGCGACGGAGATCCTCATCACGTATTTGAAGGATGCCTGCGAACGCGGGCTTGCGCCGAAGGGGACCATCCGGGGCTACCGCGGGGGATATCTTCCGCGCGAGCGGCGCGAAATCGAGCGGAAACTGCGCAAGGGGGAGATTCGCGGGGTGGTGGCCACGAACGCACTCGAGTTGGGCATCGACATCGGTTCGCTGGATGCGGTTGTCATGGCAGGCTATCCGGGCACGATCGCTTCCACGTGGCAGCGCTCGGGGCGCGCGGGGCGGCGGCAGAATAGCTCGCTCGCCGTGCTTGTGGCCTCGAGCGCACCGCTCGACCAGTACATTGTGGAGCATCCGGAGTATTTCTTCGGCCAATCGCCGGAGAGCGCGCACATCAACCCGAACAACCTCGAGATTCTGGTGAACCACCTGAAGTGCGCGGCATTTGAACTTCCTGTCAAGGATGGGGAGAAGTTCGGCCCGCACGAAACGGAAAAACTGTGCCGGTTTCTGGGGGAACTTGGTCTGCTCCACCACTCGGCCGGGGCGTGGCATTGGACGTCGGACACGTACCCTGCGGACGCGATCAGCCTGCGGGCGGTGACGAGCGACAACTTTGTCGTGATCGACATTACGGGAGAGCCCAAGGTGATTGCGGAAGTGGCCTTTCCCGCCGCCCTGGTAGAGCTTCATGAAAAGGCGATTTATCTGCATGAGGCGCGCCAATACCAGGTGGAGAAGTTCGACTACGAGCAGCGCAAGGCATTCGTGCGGCAGGTGGAGTGCGATTACTTTACGGACGCGATCGACTATACGCAGGTGAAGGAACTGGAGCGCTTCGCGGAGGCTCCCCAGGCCGAGGCGCTTGCCGCGCATGGCGAAGTACGGGTGAACCGCCAGATTGTGGGCTTCAAGAAAGTGAAGTTCTACACGCTGGAGAATGTGGGAGCGGGGCAACTCTCGATGCCCGAACAGGAGATGCATACTACTTCGTTCTGGCTGCACTTTCCGGAGCAGTTTCTCGCACGGTTCCCCGATCTTTCGCCGGCGCAGAAACTGAACGGGCTATCGGGGTTAGGGAACGCGATGCGCGCCATCGCGGCACTGCTGCTGATGTGCGACCCCCGCGACCTGGGCCTGGCGATCACGGAGGATATCGCGCAGGGGCAGAAATCCTTCGAGCCGGATCTGTACCTGTACGACAACTACCCTGGAGGGATCGGGCAAAGCGGCCCGCTGTTCGAGCTTCGAGGGAAGCTTCTCGCGGCCACGCTGCGATTGATCACGGCCTGTCCGTGCGAATCGGGGTGTCCGAGCTGCGTGGGTCCGGCGGGGGATACGGGTGATGGGGCGAAGCAGGCGGCGCAGCGGTTTCTTATTGGTTTGATGAGTGAGGCTGTTCGCCGGGAAGTGTAGCGTACGATTCCAGCTTCGCAAGGCATCAGTCGCATCCTAGTACTGTTCGAGCTTCATGGGCTCCGTCGCGAGGTTGACTGCCTGTTGAACGATATCGTCCGAAGCGCGAAAGTCCAGGTCCCGGCGCAGTTTCGCAACGAGGCCGGCCAATTCCGGGGCACGTCCCTCGATGTGCAGTCGCGCCAGCAAGCGCAGCGTCCCAACTGCGTTCCTGCCCATCCGCGAGGCGATGGCGCGGGCGCGCCTTTCCTCTCCTATAAAATACAGTGCCTGCTTTTCCTGCGCCTGGATCAGAGCCTCTGATTCTCCTTTGTGTAGCTCGGCTTGGAGCAGTTGTACATTAAAGGCGTCGGCGGTCATACATCTCTCGAAGAACCCAGTGCGGTAGAGCTTGTTCAGCCGATGCCGAAATCGCCCCTTCTTATTCAGTTCTTCCTGGACAGCCCGGGGTACGTAGACTCTGTCAAAGAAAAGGGCGAGTTCATGTGCGAGATTCAGATGGGTGAGGTTGATGAGGGGAGAAGTGTCAACCACCGCGATGCGCAATGATTATTCCTTGTTCAAGGAGAAGAGCACGATGAGACCGAGGCCGAGTGCGGCCAAAGCACCGATGGTCTGTTGCTTGTCCTTGGTCAACTGCTGCTGTTTCAGGAAATCGACAATCTGAGTCTCGACGGCGCCGGGATTATCCCACGGAGAGAACGTGAACACTTTGGGAAACCGAGCGAGGAGGGGATGCCCGGCAAGATCCGTGCGGACAATGGGAATAACGAGCTTTTCGCGTTCCAGCGCATAGTTCAGTTCACGCTGGACCATTGGAGTCGCAGCCGTTGTTATGATCGCCAGTATGCAGTCGGCGCGATCGATGGCCTGTTCGACAGTAGCAACCTCCGGTGCGGGCATGGCGCCTGCATGTTGAGGCACGTACATCTCGATACCGTGCGCGGCCGCGAGAGTCTGGAGCCGCCACGCTAGCGCCATATCAGCAGGGTCAAGGCTGTAGCTCAGAAAGACGCGGAACGCCATTGCGTCTACGATTCTACCGAACAATGCTTCCCGGCCCAAATCTCAGTTCCCATATCGTTGTTGCAGCAAGGTCAACCTCCTGCCGTCGGTACGCACGGTTATGAGGCCCGATTGGTCCGAACGCAGCACCTGCGTGTGGATACCTTCGAAGCGAGCGAGGACCTCGGGGTGCGGATGGCGGAACAGGTTGTCTTTGCCTGCCGAGATGAGGGCGAAGGCGGGGTGTGTCGCATCGAGGAACACCCCGGTGGAGGAGGTTTTGCTGCCGTGGTGGCCCACTTTGAGGACATCCACGTGGTCCAGGGAGTGGAGCATGGCGTACTCCATTTGCCGCTCGGCGTCTCCCATGAGGAGGAAGGTGTGCTTGCCGTAGCGGAGGCGGAGCACGAGGGAGTCGTTGTTCGAGGGCGCGTTGCGAGGAAGGTAATCCGTGGGAGGGGAGAGGACGTCGAGCAGGGCTCCCGCGAAGTCGCGAGTGTCGCCCTGGCGCAGATGCAGGATGCGCGCGCCCACCTGGCGGGCGTGTTCGTTCATTGCGTCCCAGGAGGCGCTGTCAGGTGTTGCTCCGGCCCAGACCTCGCGGGGGCGGAAGTTGTCGATCAGAGCGGGGAGGCCCGCCGCGTGATCGTCGTGCTGGTGGGTGGAGGCGAGGATGTCAACGCGTGTGATGCCGCGATGGAACAGGTATGCGGAAACGACGTCTTCGCCGATATCCATCCTTGAGGCGGCGCGTTTGCCGAAGGCGGGAATGCCGCCGCCATCCACGAGCATCCAGCGGCCATCGGGGAGGCCTACCAGCAGGGAATCCCCCTGTCCGACGTCGATCATCGTGAGTTCGAGCGTGTTCGGGGTCTCCTTGGGCGGGAAGGGATGCCAGGCGATGATGCCGAGGAGCAGCAGCGCGGGGACAAGCAGCAGTCTTCGCCGGAGCACGGCGAGGAGCACGAGGGAGACTACAAACGCCGCGCTCAGCAGCAGGGGCGGATCGGGGATTCTCCAGTTTCCGTCCCAGCGGATGTGCCATTCGGTGATGCGCCGAGCGGCTTCGATGAGCCATCCGGTAAGCATGGCGATCCAGCGCCAGCCCGTGAGCAGTGTTGCAAACCCGACCGGAACAGCGATGGTCAGGAGCGGAGTGACGATGAGGTTTGCGCTAAGGGCCGAGAGGGGGAGGCGGTGAAAATAGAGCACCATAGGGAGAGCGAGCCCAAGCTGTACGGCGGCGGAAACAAGGAAGCCATGCCAGAGAAACAGGAGGGCCCAGGCGGGGATCCGGATCAGCCATGAGGCAGCCCGTTGGGGCAGCCATAGAAGCAGGCTGAGGGTTTCGGCGAGCAGCCTGAGTTCGATCCGGAATTGCGCAGCCGGGGGAGCGAGATGGAGATCCTTGGCTGGGTCATCGAGGCCGCGGAGGGCATGTAAGCGGAGAGAAGCGCCTTCGCCGGCCGGGGAGGCCAGCGCTCCCAAGGCGAGCACCGCGAGAAAGGTGAGTTGAAAGCTCGCGTCCTGGTACTGTTGTGGATCGAAGGCGAGGAATCCGAGGGCGAGGGCCGCAAGCAGGTTGAGCAGGCGGCACTCGCGGAAGAAGAATCCACCGATGGCGAAGAGGGTGAAGCCTCCGGCGGAGCGGACGACGGGCGCCTGCCAGCCGCACATTCCGGTGTAGATCCAGATCAAGACGACGGCGGCGAGAGCGGCCGTTTGACGCCGCATTGACAACAGGCGGAGAAGCCATAGCAACGCCATCGCGATGATGGTGACGTGGAGACCGGAAACGACGATGGCGTGGTAGGTGCCGGTGCGCCGGTATCCGTCCGCCCACTGGCGTTCGAACCTCGAGGACTCCCCGATGAGTAGCGCGTCAAGAATTCCAACGGCGTAGGCGTCGCCTGCAAACAGGGTTTCGATGCGAGAGAGAGCCCAGGCGCGGAGCCTGTAGATCCATGCGATCAGGGCATTGCCGCAACGCCCGGCAAGGATGCGCGGCTTCGAATGGGAGGCGGCCGAGGCTGTCCAAAAGACATTCTGCCGGGCGAGGTAGCCTTTGTAGTCGAAGGCACCGGGATTTTGGAAGTTGCGCGGTTCACGCACTTTCACCGCCACTTCCACCATCTGCCCGTAGGCGAGGGCGGGTGGAGGTTCTCCTTCGGCGAGGTAGAGGTTTACACGTGCGCGGGCGTGCGGCGCCAATTCCAGGACGAACTGCTCGCGGCCTTCGGAAAATGCGGGGGGCTCAACCACGCAACCAGCGATGAGAACGGTTTCTCCGGGCTGCGAGTCGATGCTCGGGTCCGGCCCCGGCCGCAGGAAGTGTTCGGCCGCGGCTCCGGAGAACAGAAGCAGCCCGAGCAGATACCGGCTCCGGTAGCGGGACAAGGCGGCTCCGAGGCCGGTAACCGCCAGGGTTGCGATGAGTTCTCCGGAGGAGAAGCCGGCGGCTGCCGAAAGCAGGACGCCGCCGAGAAAGGCCAGCGCCGGCAGGAGCAACGGGTTACGGGAGTGCACTCCCTACGGTAGTAGGGTGAGCGGGGAGGGACTCTCACACGGGCTTGGTGGCGCGCACAAAGCCGCTGTAGAACTTGTCG
>JADLBG010000429.1 GCA_020847895.1 Bryobacterales bacterium | reverse complement strand
CGCGGCGCTTTGTTTTGGAGGACGGCGTTGTATGGGGAGAGGGCGAGGATGCGGAAGTCGGACGGATCAGTGGCGAGGAAGAATTCGTGCGGGTTGCGGGCGTCGCGAAGCGAGACCTGGTCGCTGATGGGGACTTCGGTTTCGACGGAGTAGCCATGACTGTTGTTGTGCACGGCGACGAGGAGACCGCCGGGCGGCGGTGTGAGGGCGCGGATGAGCTTTCCGCGGGTACGGTCGAGCGAGTCGAGTTCCGCGTTAACCCGGGCGGCTGTCCATTTCGGGTTGAGCAGTTTCAGGTTGCGTTCGGCTCCTTCGCGCGAATACATGCGGTTGGGATCGAGCAAGCCGCCGCCGCGCAGCGGGACATCACGTTTGTGGCCCGTAACGAGGTGGGCCACTCCGGAATTGCGTTTCATGTGTCGGCGCAACACTTTGCGCGCGGTCTCTTCATCGCCATGGATCAGCAGGTAGCGGCGTTTGGAGGCTCCCCCGCGGAGCACTTCGAACTCGACTCCGGCGAGTGTCGTGCGATGCCTGGGCCGGAAGGGCCATATCGACAGGAAGGCGCGGCGCGAAAGGGGGCGGGGTCCAGTCTCCACGATGGTCTCTTCTCCTTGTATAGCATCCGGGTATAGCATCCGGCCGGAAGGGTGCGACGCGCGATACACTAAGTTACTCATGCGATCGATAGCTCTGGTAGCCCAACGTACCCTGGAAGAATACAGATTCCCGGACCCGCCCGACCCCGGTCCCGGGGAAGTGCTGGTGAAGTTGAAGACGGTCGGGATCTGCGGATCGGACATGCACTGGTATCTCGAAGGCGGGATCGGGCATACGGCCGCGGGATACCCGCAAGTACTGGGGCACGAACCGGCGGGTGAGATTATCGCCATCGGCAAAGGGGTCCACGACCGAAAGGTGGGCGACCGCGTGTCGATCGAGCCGTCGCTGACGTGCGGCCACTGCGAGTTCTGCCTCCGCGGGCAGCACAACAACTGTATCCACTGCGTGTTTCTGGGCAGCCCGCAGGCTCCGGGACTGTTTCGCGAATACGCGGTGGCGCCCGAGCACAACGCCGATCCGGTGCCGGAGAGTCTGAACTGGACACAGGCTACTTTGATTGAACCGGTGGCGGTGATTGTGCACGTGATGGAACTTGTGCCGGTGCATCTTGGGGACACGGTAGCGGTGATGGGCGCGGGGCCGATCGGGATGCTGTGCGCCTCGATGGCGAAGCAGGCGGGGGCCGCACGGGTGTATATCTGCGACAAACTTGCGCACCGGTTGGAACTGGCGCGCAAGATGGGCGCCGATGTTGTAGTGCCGGTGGACGAGATGGAGCAGGCGGTGATGGATGAAACGCGCGGCCGCGGAGTGGATCTGGTGATGGATGCCGCGGGCGCCCTGGAGACGGTGAATATGGGTATCCGCATTGCGCGGCTGAGCGGAAGATTCATGCTGATCGCCGTACCGGTGGGCAGCGATCTTCCCCTCGACATACACACGGCGATGGGCAAGGAACTCCAGATCCATACGCTGAAGCGATCGAACCATAAGGGCGCGGAGGCGGCACGGTTGCTGGCGGCGGGCCGTGTCAGTGACGCATTGGTTACGCATACGCTTCCGTTCGAGCAGACGGCGCGCGGTTTCGAGCTATTGGCGAATTACGCGGACAATGTGGGGAAGGTGATTATCCAGGTAGCGCCATGAAGCATTTCCTCGGGTTTGATCTGGGCGCCGAAAGCGGGCGCGCGATGCTGGGGACACTGGCAGACGGCAAACTCGGGCTCGAGGAACTGCACCGGTTTTCCAATCAGCCGGTGCGCCTGCCGACGGGTTTGTACTGGGACACACTGCGGCTGTTTCACGAGATGCGCCAGGGACTGTCGGCGGCGACGCGCGACCGCAAGGCGGCGCTCTCCGGCATCGGGGTGGACACGTGGGGAGTGGACATTGCGTTTCTCGGCCGCGACGGGGCGCTGGTGGACAATCCGCGCCACTATCGCGACGCGCGCAACAACGGACAGATGGAACGCACTTTCGCGATCGTGCCGCGCGAGGAGATTTTTGCCGACACCGGACTGCAGTTCATGCAGATCAACTCGCTGTTCCAGTGGCACGCGATGCGGCAGGCGGACTCGCCGGCCCTGGATGTGGCGGATACACTGCTGTTCATGCCGGACCTCTTTAACTACTTCCTGACCGGGGTCAAGCGCTGCGAACTGACGATTGCATCGACTTCGCAGTTCTATGATCCGGCGAAGAAATGTTTTGCGGTGACGTTGCTGGAGCGGCTGGGGTTGAACCCGCGGATTCTTCCGCCGGTGGTGAATCCGGGCGCGTTGCTCGGTCCACTGAAAGACGAGGCGGGCACGCACAATGTTCCCGTGTTTGCCGCGGCGGGACATGATACGGCAAGCGCGGTGGCGGCAGTGCCGGCGCAGGGGGATACGGACTGGTGCTACATCAGTTCGGGGACGTGGTCATTGATGGGCGTGGAGACGGGGGAACCGGTGATCAACGAACATTCCCTCGCGCTGAATTTCACCAATGAGGTAGGGGTGGAGGGGCGCATCCGGCTGCTGAAGAATATCGCGGGGTTGTGGCTGTGGCAGGAGTGCCGCCGGACGTGGGCGGAGGAAGGGGCTAATTACAACTACACGCAGATGACGCAGATGGCGTTCGCGGCGCGGCCGTTCGCGGCGGTGATTCATCCCGACGCGTTTTTGTTGCCGGGCGACATGCCGGCGAAGATCGCGGCGCATTGCAAGGAGCACGGCGAGACTCCGCCGGCGACGCATGGGGAGTATTGCCGGTCGATTCTGGAGAGCCTT
This sequence comes from Bryobacterales bacterium, assembly GCA_020847895.1. GTDB lineage: Bacteria > Acidobacteriota > Terriglobia > Bryobacterales > Bryobacteraceae > CADEFT01. The sequence goes on along the minus strand of JADLBG010000429.1, from coordinate 2,502 downwards.
GCGCTGCGTTACCGGCAGGTGCTCGAAAGCCTGGAGAGCCTGTTGGGGCGGACCTTGAAGCGAATTCACATTGTCGGCGGCGGGTCGCGGAATATGCTGCTGAACCAGTTTGTGGCTGATGCGACAGGGCGCGTGGTGATTGCCGGGCCAAGCGAGGCGACGGCGGCGGGGAACATCCTGGTGCAGGCGATGGGCGCGGGATTGGTGAAGAACCTGGAAGAGATCCGCAGCGTGGTGGCGGCCTCGTTTCCGGTGACGGTGCTGGAGCCGAAGGATAAGGGGCCATGGGATGCCGCCTACGAACGGTTCGTGCGCGTGCATGCGGCGCTGACGCGATAGGGCGCCGGTCTTATTGAGGGCGGGAGAACGGGTTTGCGTAGAACTGGATCAACGTGGCGCGGAGGGGAGTATTGCCGGCAAGGGGCCAGCAGAGTCTTCCCAACAGAAAGACACTGATGGCCAACTGCACGGCGCTTCCAATGGTCTGTGAGACGGCCGCGCCCCAGACGCCGTATTGGGGGACGAGTTCCCGGCAGGCGGCGGAGATGGCGACAGAGACCGCGAGATGCATGGGGAGTTGGATACGGAAACAGCGCGCCGAGGACAGTGTATATCCGGCGCAACTGGCGAGGTAAGTGAGTGCTCCGCCGAGCATGAGCCAGAGCAGGGCCGTGGGGTCAGCCGTGTAGCGCGCGCCATAAAGCAAGCCGACAATCTGATTGCCGTAGAAAGCGGCGGCGGCAATGCCGGCCAGCCCGAGCAGGGCGCCGAGGAGGGCAAGCCGCGCCGCCTGGCCGCAGAATCCGAGCAGATCGCGGCGGTCCCAGGCGCGGGTCATGGCTGGTCCTGATGCCTGCCCGAGGGCAACCACCATGGTATTGGCGGCGATGGTGAGATAGGCCATGGCCGAGAAGAGCCCGACTTCACCTTCCGACTTGAAGTGCGCCAGCCAGTAGCGGGCGAGCGCGGCATTGAGGGAGACGAGCATCAGGATGAATCCGGGAGGCCCGGCCAGATAGACCAGGGAGCGAAGGTGAGGCCAAGTGCCGGCGAAACGAGGCAACCGGGCGAGAGGGACCTGGCGCAAATCGTACAGCAGAAGGACAGCGGCAGAGGAAGAGGCAATCCCGAAGGCTGCCCAGAGAACGGAGCGGGTGCACAGGAGGGACGCGACCAGCGCAGCCGTGGAGAGGATGCCCCTCGCAATAAGGGAGAGCGCCACGCGGTCCATGGCTTCTTTTCGCTGCAAGTGACCGTAAACAATGTCGCTGAGGGCATCCAGGCATTTGGCGGCGGCCACACAGAGGATGACAAGCCTGGTTTGGCGGGTGTAGTCTCCAGCCCACATCAGCCCGGCGATGAGCGCAAGGGCGGCGGCAGTGGTGAGGACGCGCATGCCGAGGTAGTGCCCGAACTCGAAACGCTCGCCGAGATCGGTGACCAGCAGAGTGCGGAGATTAAGGCCGGCCAGGACGATGATGGGGGAGACGATGGCAAGGCCGAGGGAGTACTGGCCGACCATGGAGAGATCGCCCAGACGGGCGAGGAGGACAATGAGGCTCCATTGAGCGGCGCTGGAGACGCCGTTGCCGAGGAGGGCCCAGGTGAAGTTGGCGCGAAGCGGGAGGCGGTCCACAGGGAAGAGATCGGAGGGAGAGAGGGAGAAGAGGAGGGGGCGGTGAATGTAAACGTTTGCTTTACAAGGAAATAGCGGCGGATCTACCGCACTCGCGGGCCTAGGATGCGCGCAGCGAGGATGCGGGCTCTTTTCGGGGTGTTATCGACGGCGCCGGACTCCAGGATCAATTCGAAGTAGGGGAGGTCTTCGAGCGAGGAGGCTCCGAGGGCCTTGAGCAGTTCGGGCACGGACTGGGGATTGGCGGCGACATCGCCGGCGGATTCCATGGTGACCATGTTGATGCCGCTGATGAGGAGCACGGAGCCTTTTCCGCTGAGATTCGGGACCAGGGCCAGACGTCCGTAGCCGAGACCCTGTTCCTGGGAGGCGGTTGGGACGAGGTATTCGGGCTGTTCGCCCGGGCGAGGCTTGCGGTTGGCGAACCCGATTCCACGATCGATCCGGACGTGGGGGAAGTTCAAATGGTCCTCGAAGAGGCCTACCCAGGGAGTGGAGTAGTCGTTGCCGAGGAGGATGGCGTCGCCTTCCATGAAACCGCGGGCGCTGATGTCGCGGGCGTGGCGAACGACGATGCTGCCGCCGGAAGCCGTGGCGCGCTGGATGGCGAGGACAATATTCAGATCACCCAAGCGTGTGATGCGGTGGGTGCGGAGGATGCGGGCGATTGAGGCAAGTCGGGGAGATTGGCCCGGCGGCGGCGTGAACTGCCCGTAGTCCCAGGTGGCGTAATTGTTGAGAGTGTAATCGCGCGGGTGGAACAATACGCGAAGCAGGGGCATGGAGAAATCGGAAACCACTACCGTCACGGGCCGTAGGGAGTGTTTGAGAAGAGCGCCCGCCAAAGTCGGCTCCGGACTGGGCGT
>JADLBG010000428.1 GCA_020847895.1 Bryobacterales bacterium | reverse complement strand
TCTTCGAAGAGGAGTTCGGCGGACGGCGCGTGGCGGTGAACCATTTTGACAACATCGCCCTGGCAATCGCGCGCGGCGGGGAATACGACGCGGTGTTTTACGGACACAATCATGTGTTCGACATCCGAAAGCTGGGCGCGCGCACGCTGGCGGTGAATCCGGGGTCGATCATGGGATGCCGGTTCGACGCACAGGCCAATCGGACGGACGTAGCGTCGACGTTTGTTCTTTACGATACGGAGACGGGAACGGCGCAAGGCTACCGCATCGAGCCCGGCGGGGAAGTGGTGGCGCACCCGTGAAGACGCAAATCGGCATGCTGCTGTATCCCGGACTGACGCAGCTTGACCTCACCGGGCCCTATGAAGTGTTCCGGCGCATTTCGGATACGGAAGTCCATTTAGCGTGGAAGACGCTGGATCCGGTTCGCAGCGATTCGGGGATTTCGATTCTGCCCACGGTTACGATGGCGGAGTGTCCGGCGCTGGATGTGCTGTGCGTGCCCGGCGGACCGGGGCAGATCGCCCTGATGGACGACCTCGAGGTGCTTGAATGGATCCGGCAACGGGGCGGGCAGGCGCGGTGGGTGACTTCGGTGTGCACGGGATCGCTGCTGCTGGCGGCGGCGGGATTGCTCACAGGGTATCGAGCCGCCTGCCATTGGATGTCGCGCGATCAACTGGCGCTGTTGGGAGCCGTTCCAGCGGCCGGGCGTGTGGTGCTGGACCGGAACCGTATCACGGGCGGAGGCGTGACAGCCGGGATTGACTTTGCGTTGCAACTGGCGGCGTTGTTGCGGGATGAGACGGAGGCACGGGCAATCGGTTTGCAACTCGAGTACGATCCGGAGCCTCCGTTCGGTCCAGGCTCGCCGGACCATTGCGGGTTGGACCTCATTCTAGCCTTGCAACGGCGGGCGAAGGGGATGCTGGCGGCGCGGCGGGCGGCGTCGGAGCGGGCGGCGGAACGGCTGCGGATCCGGTCACGCGGCTGTCGCTAGAAAACAAGAGGAAGGAAGTTTGCAAGTTTTTCGAAGCTTTGCGCGAATTTCAGTTGACAGTGAGTTGCAAGTTGGATTCTAATGGATTCGTTGAGGTCACGCGCTCATCATGCCGTGATCGCATAGATGAACCGGAAATTCAAACAGCCGCGCGGCCATCTTTTGGCGAAGCGCGCCGCGCGGCCGGTGGAACCGGGCGCATAGGCTGACGGTTCTCCTACATTCTAGGGGCCGCCGGCCACGGCTTTCAAGACGGAACGAAAGGATAGGGAGTGTCATGGCTGGGAGTCCCGCTGCACGTGTGTCCGGATGGATGTCTGTATGGTTGCTGGCGTCGTGGACGGGAATCGCGTGGGGTCAACAAACAGGAGAGATTCACGGCGTAGTGCTGGACGTGAGCCGGGCGCCGATTGCCGGCGCCGGGATTACGGCGGCCCGGAACGGCAGCGTGGCGGCTACGGCTGTTTCCGGCGAAAACGGCGAATTCACGTTGTCCCTCGAACAGGGCAGCTACACGGTGACGGCGGAGACGCGGGGATTTCAGAAGGTAACGCAAGACGTGGAAGTGCGGGCCTCGGGTTCGGAAGCGAGGGAATTCCTGCTGCCGGTGGCGGCGATTCGGGAAACGGTCATCGTGGAAGAATCGCCGGACTACGTGACCCCGGCGATCAGCAGCGGGACGAAGACGCTTACCCCGCTGCTGGACACTCCACAATCCATCACTGTAGTGACCCGGGAACTGATCCAGGACCAGATGATGATGAGCATTGCCGACGTGGTGCGCTATGTGCCCGGCATCACCGCTCACCAGGGGGAGAACAACCGGGATCAACTGGTGATTCGCGGCAACAGCTCCTCGGCCGATTTCTTCGTCAATGGCGTGCGCGATGACGTGCAGTACTACCGCGATCTTTACAACCTCGAGCGTGTGGAAGCGTTGAAGGGCCCGAACGCGATGATTTTCGGGCGCGGCGGCGGAGGCGGCGTAATCAACCGCGTGACGAAGGAAGCAGGCTTTGCCCGGCTGCGCGAGGTGACGCTGCAAGGAGGCTCGTTCGGCAACAAGCGGTTCACGGGGGATTTCGATCAGCCGTTAGGGAGTCGTGCCGCATTCCGGATGAACGCGATGTACGAGAACTCGGACAGCTTCCGGAGGTTTGTAGGCCTGGAGCGCTACGGCGTGAGCCCGTCACTCACCATTAACGCCGGCCGCGAGACGCGCGTGATGCTCGGATACGAGCACTTCCGGGACATGCGCACGGCGGACCGCGGCATCACTTCGTTTCAGGGACGGCCCGCCGCAGTGCCCATCTCGACGTTTTACGGCAATCCCAATGAAAGCCATGTAAACGCGAACGTGAATCTCGGGTCGGCGCTGGTGGACCATCAGGCAGGCCGTCTGAACATTCGCAACCGGACGCTGTTCGGCAGCTACGGCCGCGGATATCAGAACTTCGTGCCTCGCGACGCAACCGCCGACATGACTCAGGTGTCGCTTTCCGCATATAACAACGCTACGAACCGGTTGAACGTGTTCAACCAGACGGACGTGAGTTATGTCACACACACCGGCGGCGTCCGGCATACACTGCTTTGGGGCGCGGAAGTGGGGCGGCAGTTGACTGACAACTTCCGCAACACCGGCTACTTCAACAATTCCGCCACGTCGATTCTGGTTCCCTTCAACAACCCTGTGCTGTACGCGCCGGCCACGTTCCGGCAGAGCGCCACGGATGCGGACAATCACCTGAAGGTGAACCTGGGAGCGACGTACGTGCAGGACCAGATCGAAGTCTCGCGATATCTGCAATTCGTCACGGGGCTTCGCTTCGACCATTTCGATCTGCGATATCACAACAACCGCAATGGGGACAAGCTTCGCCGCATCGACAACCTGGTTTCCCCGCGCGCCGGCGTGGTGGTGAAGCCCGCGGGATCGGTTTCCCTCTACGGGAGTTACAGCGTCTCTTACCTGCCGAGCGCGGGCGACCAATTCGCATCGCTCACTGACATCACCCAGCAGGTGAAACCGGAGAAGTTCACTAATTACGAGATGGGCGTGAAGTGGGATGCGGCGCGCAAGCTCTCGCTGACCACCGCCGTATACCGCTTGAACCGCACGAATACGCGGTCAGTGGACCCGAATGATCCCACGCGAATCGTGCAGACGGGAAGCCAGCGGACGAATGGCGTGGAGATCGGAGTAAACGGAAGCTTCACCAGGTTCTGGCAGGTTGCCGGCGGCTACGCCTACCAGGATGCTTTCGTCACCAGCGCCACCGCGTCGGCATTTGCCGGAGCGCAAGTGGCGCAGGTGCCCCACAACACGTTTTCCCTGTGGAACAATCTGCGGCTTCAGCGGAGATGGGGAGCGGGCCTCGGGATTCTGAACCGTTCCGACATGTTCGCCGCCATCGATGACCGCGTGATTCTGCCGGCCTATACGCGCGTGGATGCGGCGGTGTTCTTCACTCTGACCGAGAATGTGCGGCTCCAGGCGAACGTGGAGAACGTGTTCGACCGCAGGTACTACGTGAACGCCGACAGCAACACGAATATTTCGCCCGGATTCCCTCGGGCCGCGCGGATCGGGTTGATCGCCCGATTCTAACGGACGCCCCGCGCGAATCACGCTATGCTAAAGGCGTTGGAAGTCCTCGAAGACCGTTCCGGTCTCGAGCAGTTGCGCGATGACTCTTCGAAAGGGCATGCTGGCGGTTTTGGCGGTTCCGCTCATGGTTTGGGGAGCGGGGGACTACGCTACCTACATCGGCGACTCGAACGACTACCGCGCGGCGGCCATCGTCCTGGACAAAGCCGGCAACACTTATGCGGCCGGCAGCCGGTTGATCGGACCCCGATCGCCGGATGTTCCTCCGCTTGGCGATGTGTTCGTGGCGAAGCTGGACCCGCTGGGAAATCTCCTCTTTCGAGCCACGTTCGGCGGCAAGGGTAACGACCAGGCAAAAGCGCTGGCGCTCGACGCGGCCGGAAACATCTACATTGGCGGGGCCACCTCGTCGACGAACTTTCCCCTCCGCGGCGCGGTGCAGACACAAAGCGGCGGCACAACGGGGTTCCTTGTGAAGTTGAGCCCGGACGGAAGCCAGATGATGGCATCCACGTATTTCGGCGGAACGAAGGGCATCAGTTCCGTGAATGCGGTGACGGTGGACGGGGCGGGCAACATATACGTGGCGGGGGAGACGAGGGCTCCGGATTTTCCGTCCTCACCTCCGCTGACGTTCGGGGCGCCCTCCACAGGCCTGGCCTCGCGCTCGGGAGCCTTCGTGGCGAAACTGGCGCCCGCGGCGGATCGGATTCTGCTGGCCGGCGTTGTTACGGGAAGCGCGGTACAGTGTGGGGCCGGGAGCAGTTGCTTCCTCAGCACACGCTCCACGGCGGCTGTTGGCCTGGGCGTGGATGCCGTGGGCAACATGGTGATCGCGGGGAACACGAACACCACGGACTTGCCCGCCACTTCCGGAGCGCTGCGCGGTTCCGGCATCGGCGCCTTTGTCGCGAAGTTCCGCGCCGATGGCAGCGGACTCGCCTATCTCACCTACCTGGGGGCACGGAACGATGTGCTGGCGCCGTTTGCCAATCCCGGGAACATCCTCAACGCGCTGGCGGTTTCCGAAACCGGCGAAGCATTCCTGGCGGGGAAGACCAATGACGAGAATTTTCCCGCCACCTCCGGCGTGGTGCAGCCTGCTTATTCGGGGCCTGTGTACCCCGCGCCGTTCGGATTCGGACCGCAGACGGACGCCTTTGTCGCGAAGCTGAATGCGACAGGAAGCGGCATGGTGTGGGCGACCTATCTGGGAGGGAAAAGCCCGGACGAGGCGCGGGCTTTGGCCGTGGACGGGAAAGGGAACGTGTGGGTGAGCGGAGTGACGTCGTCGCCCGAATTTCCCAATGCCAATGGCTGGTCGGATGGCGAGGAGTTTCTGGCGGGGTTAAAGCCGGATGGGGCGGCGCTGCTCTATTCGGCGCGTTTTCCGAACCACATCGTGGCCCAGTCGCTGGCGGTGGGCGGCGACGGGTTGGTGCATGCGGCGGGCGCGAGCGGCATCGTCTCGGTGATCGCGCCGGGTGAGCCGGTTGCCCCGCACGTGGCGGGCATCAGCAATGCGGCAGTCTCTGATTTGACCGGGCGTGTGGCGCCGGGTGAGTTGATCCGGATTCACGGCCCGGGCATCGGGATGGCGCCGAGTGTCGCCATCGGCGGGCGGCCGGCGCCGGTTCTCGCGGCGTTCGCCAATCAGATCTTCGCGGTGGCGCCGTTCGGCCTCAACGGGGAGCAGAGCGCGCGGCTGCGGGTGACATCGAACGGCGTGGCGCTCCCGGAGTTTCCGTTGATTGTCGTTTCCACGGCGCCGCAGATATTCCGCAACGCGGACGGCAGCGCCGCGGCTGTGAATCAGGATGGCACGTTGAATTCGACCGCGAATCCGGCGCTCCCGGGAACGATCGTCTCGATCTGGGCCACGGGGACCGGGTATTACCTCGATGCCGCCGACGGCGCCATTGCGGGTGAAGCGCGGAACACGTATTGCTGCGCGGTGATGATATCGGGGTCGCCGGCGGATGTGCTGTATGCGGGGCCTTCACCAGGCCTCGTCAACGGCGTCACCCAGATCAATGTGCGGATTCCAGCAGGCGTGAGTTCCGCGGCGGACGTGGTGGTCCGCGCGGGGATCCAGGCAAGCGCTGGAGCCACTATCTTTGTGACTCCGAATTAATCTCGACCAGAGCGTGGACATACTCTACGTAGCCCTGTGGTATAGTGAATGCCCTCGGGACGGCCGCTGTTTCCTTGAGATCGGGGTCTCAAGAACGGAGTGAAAACGGCCGATATGCTGACATTGCGCGTTAGAATCGTAATCCGGACGCACAAGAGAGAGCCTCGCGGTTCCAGCCGTGCCCGCCTCGCGTGGCTGCTTGCGTTACCGGGGTTGTTCCTGTTGTGTACCGCGCAGGCTGGAGCGCCGGCCCTTCGGCTCTTACCCCGCATCGATCCGCGCCTCGCCCAACTGCGGGATTTCTTTGACCGTCACCAGAGTCCAGCCTCGCAGCTTGCTTCCACATTCCTCCGCGCTGCCGACCAACATCGATTGGACTGGCGCCTCCTGCCGAGCATTGCCTTCGTTGAATCGAGCGGCGGGAAGGCATATCGGGCGAACAACATCCTGGGATGGGGGAATGGCGATATCGGGTTCCACTCCATCGAGAACGGAATCCACACAGTAGCGGAGCGGCTGGCAAACTCCTCCTACTACCGGGGGAAGTCGGTTGAGGAAAAGCTGCGAACCTACAACCCGGTGCCGGGCTATTCAGAGCGCGTCAAGGCAGTGATGAACCAGCTAAGCCCGGTGCGTTAGCTACAGAATGGACCCGCAAAGTGGGGCTTAGCCCCGCCCGAACTTCATCCGAAGCCACTTCATCAGCCGCAGTTTCTTCTCGGGACATTGCTGCCAGGGCGCGTAGCTCAGAACGCCCGTGTTGCGCTCCACCCAGAGTGAAACCTCGTCGTTGCCCGAGTTGAGCGCCGCCATGAAGCCCGTACCGCAGCGTTCGGAATCACCGAGCCCGCTGTTGCTGAATTTGGCATTGACGCCTTTCGGGCCCCAATCTTCGAGGAACTTGTCATAGGGATAGTCGCGGCAGGGAACCTCCACGGAACATCCCCAGTAGCTGTAGGCCGTCTTATAGTCCTGGCGGCGGAGGGCATCGAGGAACTGATTCAGCTTACGCTCCGAGGGGTAGTCGCGGAACGTGAAATACAGCGTGGCGCCGATGAGGAGAGCGCCAAGCAGCGAGAGCACGATCCAGCGGATCTTGCGTTCCCGCTGCTCTTCACCGGCGCCGTAGCCTTCCAGATAACCCGGCATCTAACAATAGTTTACTTCGCCGGATAGGCTTTGTCGTAAGCGGCGATGGCCGCCTTGGTGATCTCCAGGGCCGGCTTGAAATAGATGGCATTCCCTACGTCGATCACCACGTCCAACTGCTGCTCTTCGGCCAGTTTCTTGACCACGTCGCGCATCCGCTGCAGGGCGCGCGTGCCGACATCATTCTGCTCGCGTTCGAGTTCCGAGTTGAGGTCCTCCTGCAACCGCTGAAGTTCCTTCTGCTTTCGTTGCCCTTGCGACACCAGGTCCGATTCGCCTTGGGGCGTCAATTTCCCCTGCAGCGTTTGCAGCTTGCCCTGAATGTCCTGCAATTCCTTCTGTAGCCTCGCGCCCTCATCCTGTTTCGGCTTCAGCCGGACTTCGAGAGCCTGCACGGCTTTCTTGACTTCGGCCGTGCTGTTGACTGCTTCGCGCATATCCACGATGGCTACCTTCAATTGTGCCGAGGCGGATACGGTCATCACCAGGAAAGCTGCCCAGGTAAGGACGATGTGGGGGAGACGGGACATCATGATTTCAGAAACTCCTTGCAGGATTTTGACGGGCGAACCCCGGCGCTGGTAACGGAAGCATCAGCCAATGATGGCCAGAATCTCGTCCTCGCGAAGGATCAGGTATTCTTCACCGTCGATCTTCACGTCAGAACCCGAATACTTGCCGAAGAGAATCGTGTCGCCTTCTTTGACATCCAGCGGAGCCCGGGTGCCATTTTCCAGCAACTTGCCGTTCCCCGCGCGGATCACCTTTGCCTGCTGGGGCTTTTCCTTCGCCGAGTCGGGAATGATCAGGCCGCTGCTCGTCTTCTCCTCCTCGGTAGAACGCTGGACAATCACGCGGTCGTGTAGCGGGCGGAAATTCACTGACATAAAAACC
>JADLBG010000427.1 GCA_020847895.1 Bryobacterales bacterium | reverse complement strand
TGACGTCGCCTTCCATGATCTGCATGTGGTAGATGTCATACAGCAGCTTGACGCGCGGTGAATTCACCCGCTTACACATCTCCACGCCCCACTTCGAGTTGTCGCACATGTAGTCCGCATGGTTCACCTTGCGGTTGAGCAGTTCCATGCAGACATTGACGCCCAGGTCCTCGGCTTCCGCCTTCATCTTGTCGAGAAACGTGACGCAGTGGTCCATGCCCTCCGCATCGGACATCCCTCCGCGGTTCCCCGAAAGATGATGATGTTGGGAACGTTGGCCGCCTTCGCCTTCCTGTACATCTCCCGCAACTGGTTGCCGGTCAGTTCGTGATTCTCCAGCCTGTTGATCCCGTTGGGAATCGTCGAAACCCCCGATGCCATCGTCGGCGCCAGCCCGTATTTCTGCGCCACGGGCCATTCCTCCGGCGTCAACAGGTCGATGCCGAACAGTCCCATCTTCGCGGACTCGCGCGCCAGATCCTCGAGCGGAATGTCCTTGTAACACCAGCGGCAAACCGACTGCTTCAGGTTCCCCTTGCGCGCTTTTTTCGAGGCGGTGCTCGCGGCCGAAAGCACTGCCGGAGCCGCAACGGAGGTGGTAGCAAATTTTCGGCGGGTCATCGCTTCGGATTTTTATCATCGGACCATGCGCGCGTACAATGCGGAATGACGGTGCCGAAGGAGGTCGTCACTTCTCTCGAATCGAAGCCGGATGATTTCGTGGAATTGCTCGCCTCCCGGTTCGCCGCGTACCCTCATTCGCCGCTTTGCAGGAGGTTGTAAATGAAAAGCATCGCCGCCGCCTTAGCGCTTCTTCTCAGCGCCGTCTGTGCGCAGGCAGCCAGGCGCGTCGCCGTCATCGCCTCCGGCGAACTCCCCGCGCCCGCCAGGCATGGACTCGCCAAGCTGCGCGAAGCGCTTCAGGACAAGGGGTTCGAAGTGACCGATTCACCAACCGGCGCCGCCTATCTCATCCACGCGCGCATTACCGCTGGACCCACTGAAGCCCTCACCATTCGGAAGGAAACCCAGTCCGGCAAACCAGCCGTATTCCTCGAAGGAGCCGGCGCCAATGGACTCATGTACGCCGCCCTCGATACGGCGGACCGCATTTCGTGGTCATCCACACAGAACCCTTTCGAACACGTGCGCGCCGTGCAGGAGAAACCCTACCTCGCCGAACGCGGCATCTCCATGTACACCATGCAGCGCGCCTACTTCGAATCCCGCCTCTACGACGAACTATATTGGCGCCGCTACTTCGATCTCCTCGCCGCCGGCCGTATCAACCGCTTCGTCATCATCTTCGGTTACGAGAACGGCGGATTCATGGCGCCCTTCTACCCTTATTTCTTCAACCTGAAGGGGTTCCCGCAGGTGGAACTGGTGGGCATCACCGCGCAACGGCAGGCTCGAAACACCGAGTCATTTCACACCTTGATCCGCACCGCCCATGAGCGCGGAATTGAAGTGACGGCGGCCATTTGGGACCACATTTATCGCGGAGGCGTTCAGGGCGGCGGCATCCCGGGTGCTTCCCAAAATGCAGGCAAGCGCGTGCCCGGCCTCGTTTGGGGCGTCACGGCGGAAAACCTCTCCGCCTACACCAAAGCCGGTTTGAAACGGTTCCTCGAAGTGTTTCCTGATATCGACGCCCTCCAGTTCCGCATGCATGACGAATCCGGTCTGAAACACGAAGAGATCCAGCCCTTCTGGCACGATGTGTTCCTCTCCATCCGGCAATCACATCCCCGTCTGCGCCTCGACCTCCGCGCCAAGGAACTCCCCGACGCCGTCATCGATGACGCGCTACGGCTTGGTCTGCGCGTGAAGATCAGCACCAAATACTGGATGGAGCAGATGGGACTCCCCTTCCATCCCACGCACATCAACACCCAAAACCAGCACGACCGCCGCCACGGATACGCCGATCTGCTTCGCTATCCGCAAAGGTATCGCGTCCACTGGCAACTCTGGAGCGGAGGCACGGCCCGCCTGCTGCTCTGGGCCGATCCCGATTACGTCCGCCGCTTCGCTGAATCCGCGCGGCTCTATGACGGAGACAGTTTCGAGATCAACGAAATGCTCGCCACGAAAATGCTCGGCGAACCCCATGACGAAAAGCCGCTCGAAATCCTCAATCCTCGCTACCGCTACTATCGCTACGAATTCGAGCGCTACTGGGCCTTCTACCGGTTGTGGGGCCGCCTGACTTACAACCCGCACACCAGCGGCGAGGTCTGGGAACAGGAGTTCATCACGCGCTTCGGCCCCCAATCGGGCCCCGCGTTGATGCGCGGATTAAAGCTGGCAAGCCGTGTGCTCCCGCGGATCGTCGCCGCAAGCTACCTCTACCGCAATTTCCCCACCACGCGCGGCTGGGCTGAAATGAACCGCCAGGGAAGTCTCCCCCAATACGGCGGCGAAGACGGCAGCGACATCCAGCAGTTCATGAACGTGCGCGACGAAGCCGCCGGCATCCTCAACGGAACAGATACACCCATGCGGCGCCCGGAAGCAACCAGCCTGTGGTTTGCACAAACCGCGGACGCTATCCTTGATCAGGTGAAACTCGCCGGCAGGCAGGATGGAAACGAATTCCAATCCACCGTCACTGACCTGAAGATCCTGGCCGGCCTGGCACGCTACCATTCCTACCGCCTGCTGGCGGGCATCTGCTATAACCTCTACAAGCAATCCGGCACCTTGGCCTCCTTCGATGATGCCATCTCCCGGGAACGGCAGGCTCTCACGGCATGGAAGGAAATAGTGGACGCCGCGGGAGATGTCTACAGCGAAAACCTCGCCTTCGGGCCTCATGCCGTCGGATTCAGCCGCCACTGGAAAGAGGAATACCAGCTTCTCTCGAAAGACTTCGAAAACCTCCTTGCCGAGCGGCGGAATGCGGTCGGCGCCCAGGCCGCGGGGAAGCCGGTAAAAATGGCCGCCGGCGACCCTCAGGCCTCGGTCCACCTGACCTCCGTGTCTGCCGCCGAGCCCGGCCGTGATTTCCTCGTCTCCGCAAAGGTCGCCGCACCCGCCGGAGTCAAGTGGCTGCGGTTGCGCTACCGCCACGTCACACAGTTTGAGGATTACCAATCAGCCGAAATGACGCTGGACCCCAAGTCCGGCCTGTATTCAGCGCGAATCCCCGCCGCCTTTCTCAACCCCAAGTGGGACCTGATGTACTTCGTCGAGCTTCTGGATAACAATGGGCGCGGCCGCATGTACCCCGATCTCGAAGTCGAAACCCCGTATGTCTTCGTGCGTCTGAAACGTTAGTTGCCGTTATACGGCCCGCAACGCGAATTTTGTTCTCGTTTGCTGGGGTCATGCGGCGACCTTGAGTCCAACGGACCGCGGCAGGGCATCCAAGTCATCGCAGACACGCTGATACAAGCGGTCGAGTTCGCTGCGTTTCTCCTCCGCCAGGGTGCGGTCTCCGCGGAAGGGCTGGAGCAAACCTGCTGTGAGCGGCGCGTCGGTCTTCTCAAACAACTTGAGAAAAGCTACGCAAATGGAGTGCAAGCAACGCTGGGTGAACCAGTTCAACTTCTACCTGAAGGATGCGCGCTGGGGGCGGATGTTCGTGCAGCATGTGCCCTACTTCCCGTTTTCCGCCCGGGTCTGCCTCAATCAGCATCACTGGCTGGCGATTCGGCTGCGGGAAGAAGGCATCGAGTTCCAGCAATCCACCAACGCATTCCTGAAGTATGGCAATCCCGCGCGGTTGCAAGAACTGGCCGACTCGCTGACCACGCGCGACCTGGTTGGGCTGGGCGTTTTCAAAGTACGGATCCAACAACCGATCTCGCCGGCTCCCCCTCGGGAGCTTCAAGAATCGGTGCGCCCCCATTTCGCCGACCGCTTCTTCAGCCAATACTGGAATTGGTCGGCGATGCCCGTCAGAGTCTTCCGGGTTACCCGCTTCCCTTCGCGATAGGCGTTGAAGAAGCCGAGCACGCGCTCCGGTTGTTGGAAAGGCTGGATCAAGCCGTTGAGCAAGAGACGATCGAAACACCGATAGCTGAACTGGATGCTATTCTTGTGGTGCTCGACGAAGGCGTTCATGGTGCATTCCAGCTGTGTGGTGAGATACCAGGAGCATACCGCTGTGATCGCCTTCTAATGTCTATGGCCACTGCGAAACCGGCGCGGACATTTGAGGATCTGCTGGTATGGCACAAGGCCCACCGGTTCGTGCTGGAGGTCTATGCCTTCACCGCATCATTTCCCAAGCACGAGACCTACGGCCTCTCACTCCAGATGCGTCGGGATGCCGTATCCATTCCTGCCAACATCGCCGAGGGATTCCGTCGTCGGAGCAAACCGGACAAGGCCCGGTTCATGAATATTGCCGAGGGGTCGGTAGAGGAATGCCGCTATTTCCTGATTCTTGTCAAGGATCTCTACGGCGGCACCCCGCAACGCTCGCTGCAACGCTGGAAGAAGTCAGTCGAGTACCCAACGCGTATGTCGCCGCCATTCTGACTCCTGGCTCCTGACTTCCATATCCCGCGGGGATATCAAGGGCGAAGCCCTTGGCTAGTAAGAACTCGGGAAAATATTATGCCATCCTGGCGCTTTCCCCTCACCCGGCCACCAGCGCATCCCGAACCCTATCTAAAGTTCTCCCGCCTTCCCGTCGATCCTCTCCCTAGTCGGCCTTTCGCCCGATTACCCCGCATGGAGGAAACATGTCCTCGGACCAGATTCAAAAGGACTTGGAAAATTTGCGCGCCGCGGTCCCCGAACTGAAGGGCGTCCTGCTCGCCTCCGCCGAAGGCAAGCCCATCGCTCATTGCCTGGGCCAGGATGACGACCCCGAGCGCATTGCCGTGCTGGCTGCCGCCGCCTCCAGCCTCGGACGGCGTGTCAGCGATTCCCTCAGCGTCGGCGCCCTCAGCGAGATCAGCCTCAGCGGCACCGAAGGACAGGTCTTTCTCTATAACGCCGGAGGAAAAGCCATCCTCGCCGTCATCGGACCTACCGGGGCCAATACAGGCCTCATCCACCTCGAAGCCCGATGGGCCGCCCGCGAGATCGGCGAACGCTTCGCCTAACCCCGCCTCTCCTCATTCCGGCGCCCCCAGATTCTCGTCATTCTCCTTCGCCACCGCAACGTAGATGGTGGGCAGCAGCAGCACACTCATCATTAGAGTGACGATCAACCCGCCCACGATCACGATTGCAAATGGCCTCTGCGAATCGCTCCCGATGCCATGCGATGTCGCCGCCGGCAGCAACCCGAGCGTCGCTACCAGCATCGTCATCATGATCGGCCGCAACCGCCGCACCGCGCCCGCCACCGCCGCATCCACTATCCCTTGTCCGCGGCTGCGCAATTGATTGATGTATTCCACCATGATCAGGCCGATCTGCACCGTAACGCCGAACAGCGCCAGAAATCCGACGCCGGAAGAAACGCTGAAATGCGTGCCCGTGAAATACAGCGCCCACAGTCCGCCGATCGGCGCAATAGCGATGTTGGCCATGATCAACATGGACCACTTCAGCGAATGAAAGACCGTGTACAGAATAATGAAGATCATCAGTATGGTGATCGGGACGATCACCGCCAACCGGTGCTGTGAGCGCTTCTGGCTTTCGTATTCGCCCGCCCACTCCAGCCGGTATCCTTCCGGCAGTTTCACACTCTGGTTCACTTTTCTGATCGCCTCCTCCACCGTCGAGCCAAGATCGCGCTCCCGCACACTGAACTTGATGGCAATATACCGCGAACCGGCTTCGCGGTATATCATCGATGCTCCGTCTTCGATCCCGATGTCGCAAAGCTGGCCCAGCGAGACGCGCTCCCCGCTGGGGGCGAGAATCCGGATCGCGGCGATATCTTGCGCTGTCCTGCGAAACTGCTGTTGATAGCGCACCACCAGGTCGAACCTCCGCTCCCCCTTGAGGATCTCGCTGACAGCCTTTCCGCCCACGGCGGTTTCCACCGCGTCCTGAACATCCGCCACATTGATCCCGAAGCGGTCTGCTTTCTCCCGGTTCACGGCCAGGTTCAGGTTCGGCTGCCCCACCACGCGGAAAACTCCCAGATCCGCGATTCCCGGCACCGTCCTCATCGCCCCGACGATCTCCTCCGCGGTCGCCTCGAGGTGTTTCAGGTCCGAGCCGAAAAGCTTCACCGCCAACTGTCCTTTCACCCCGCTCACCGCTTCTTCCATGTTGTCCGCAATCGGCTGCGAGAAATTCCATAACACCCCGGGAATCTTGCTCACCTCGGCGTTCATCGCGTCTATTAATTCATCCTTCGTGCGAAATTGCGGCCGCCATTGCTCCTTCGGCTTCAGATCCACGAAGTATTCCGTGTTGAAGAAGCCTGTCGCGTCGGTTCCGTCGTCCGGCCGCCCCAGTTGCGAGACGACTTGCGTCACTTCGGCATAGGAGGCGAAAATCCGCCGCGCCTTCCGCGTCACCTCCGCCGAAGTCGTGGGCCCCACGCTCGAGGCTAGCGTTCCTCGCGCCCAGATGGCTCCCTCATCGAGATGAGGCAGAAACTCCGATCCGATCGCTCCGCTTGCCGCCAGGTACAGGCTCCCGGCCAGCACTGCCGCGGCCGCGCCAATCGTCACCCAGCGGTGCCCAATGCACCACAGCAATCTCCGCCGGTACACTCCCTCCATCCAGGCAAGAACCGGATTGTGCCATTCCCGCGTTTCCTTGCGAAACAGAAAACTAGACAGCACCGGAGCGAGCAGCATCGAAAACACCAGCGCCCCCAGCAAGGCGAACGCCACCGTCCAGGCCATCGGCCGGAACAGTCTTCCCTCGACATGTTCCAGTGTGAAGATCGGCAGATACGCCGTTATGATGATGCCGATCGCATAAAACACCGGACGCTGCACCTCATGCGCCGCGCGCGAGATTCGATCGAGCAGCGTTACATTCTCCTCTTCCGTTTTTCCCAAATGCCGCAGAATATTCTCCACCATCACCACCGCTCCGTCCACAACCATCCCGAAATCGAGCGCTCCGAGTGACAGCAGATTCGCCGGAATGTGCCGTAAATCCAGCAGAATGGAGGCGCACAGCAGCGAGAACGGAATCGTGCACGCCACAATCAGCGCGCTGCGTACGTTGCCCAGAAAGAAAAACAGAATCACCACCACCAGCACGATACCCTCGGTCAGATTATGCAGAACCGTGTGCGTGGTGAACTTCACCAGATCCCCGCGATCGAGGTGTGGCACAATCTCCACCCCGGGCGGCAGAAAATGTTCGTTCAGGTCCTTCACCTTGTCGTGGATTCCGTCAATCGTGCTGTCGAACTCGGCCCCCTTCCGCATCAGCACAATACCTTCCACCACGTCATCCTCGTCCACCACCCGGTCGCCGGAAACGCGCAGCGCCTTCCCGATCTGCCCCAGGCGGATCTTGGGGCCTTGCGTCACCACTGCCACGTCGCGCACGTGAACGGGCGTGCCGCCCTGCACTTTGAGCACGGTTTGACCGATGTCGCCCGTATCCTTCATCAGCCCCAGTGCCCGCACGTTGAACGCCTGCTGGCCGTGCTCGATGAAACTGCCCCCGGCGTTGATGTTGTTCGCCGCCAGCGCCTGCTCCACCTGCCCGATGCTCAGCCCGTAGGACACCAGCCGGTCGGGATCCACCAGCACTTGGTACTCCTTGATAATGCCGCCGAAACTCGACACATCCACCACATTCGGCACGGACTTGAATCGCTTCTCCAATTCCCAGTCCTCGAGCGCCTTTAACTCCATTACGTCAAAGCGCGGATTGCTGCTCTTCACCGTATAGAAATACACCTGTCCCACCGGACTGTAGTCCGGACCCAGCACCGGATTGAGGCCGTTAGGCCATGTGATTTGGGACAGCTTCTCCAGCACCTGCTGCCGGCTGATCAGGTTATCGGCGTCGTCATCGAAGATCAGCGTCACCACGGACAGTCCGAACAGCGAAATGGATCGAAGATGGGTCAAATGCGACACACCGTTGGTCTGCGCCTCGATCGGAATCGTCACCTGCTGCTCCACCTCCTCCGCCGCCCGGCCGGGCCATTGCGTAATCACCTGGACCCAAGTGTTCGCCACGTCCGGATAGGCCTCCACAGGCAGTCTGTAAAAGGAGATCGTCCCCCAGATCAGCAGAAGAACCCCCAGTCCCGCAATCAGCAGCCGTTCTCGCAGAGCGAAATCAACAACCCGTTTGATCATCGGCGCGCCTCAATCATTCGCGGACGCCAGTTGCAGAGCCTGCGCCACCACGCGGTCGCCCGGACGAAGACCGCGTAGCACCTCCTGGGTCCCGTCTCCCGCCTGCGCCCCGGCTTGCACCTCCACACGCCGGAACCGTCCTCCCTCCAACGGCACAAACACCCAGTCGCGGTCATGCAGCCGCAGAAACGCGCTCGCCGGAGCCACCGCCATTTCCCGCATCCGTTGCGACCGGAACGTCACCACCGCAAACATCCCCGGACGCAGCAATCCCGACGGGTTATCCAGTTCCAACCGCACCTTCGCCGTCCGCGTGGCGGGGTCGAGAATTCTCGAAATGTTGCCGACCCTGCCATACAATGTTCTATCCGGATACGCGTTGAGCTGGATCCTGGCCGAATCCCCCATCCGAACCTGCCCGAGATTGTTTTCATACACGTCGCACAGCACCCACACCTTGGACAAATCGGCGATGGTGAACAGATTCGGCGAACTGTCGAGCGAGCGCACCCCCGAGCCGCCGGCCACGTTTTGTTCGACAATCACGCCGGCGCTCGGAGCCTTCACGTCAATCATCGGAGAGAGCGACCCCGGCTCCCCCCCCAGCAGCCGTATCTTTTGCGCCCCCGTCTCCACGTCCACTTTTGCCTTCGCTTCCGTGTCCTCGGCTGTCTGTACATCCTTTTCGGCGATCGCTCCGCGGCTGAAGAGAAGTTTTGACCGCTCCAGTTGCCTCCGCGACAACAGTTCGTCCGCGAGCGCCTTGCGGTAATCCGAGATAGCCAGACTCAGATCCTGGCTGCTAATACGCAGCAGTAACTGTCCCTTTGCCACCTCGTCACCCAGGCGCGTGTGAATCTCCACCACCCGCCCGCCGCTCATGGAGTTCACCGGAACCGTGCGGCTCACATCCGGAGCCACTGCGCCGTTGGCCGTCATCTCGTCGGCGACCCGGCGCACCTCCACCTCCACAATGCGGTACTGCTCCGAACGCGGCGGCGTAACGATAGATTGGTCTGGCGCCGGTTCGATCGTGGTCACCCCCGTGTCTTTGGCGTCCACGGTGGCCGCCCGGTCGCGCAGGCACCCCGTAAGGCTGGCTGCCAGCGCGGCTGCAAAAAGGCTTCGGTGAATGCGTTTCATGGAATTACCTCGCGCCCCATGGCCAGGCTGAGTTGATTCACGGCGGAAAGGTAGGCCGCGATCAGGTTCCGGTAGCCCAGTTGCGTATCGCGATATGATTTCTGCGCGTCGAGAAACTCCAGAAGCGACGCCCCGCCATGGTCGTAGGCGAACGACACGGTGTCACGCACGTCCGCCGATTGCGGCAGGTACTGTTCGCGATACGGCTTCAACAGTTCCGCCGTGCTCTCCACCGCTGCAAACGCGGAATCCACGTCCCGGTAGATCCCCGACAAAACCGCGTCTCGCGCCTTGCCCGCCCGGCCGATCTCGATCGCCGTGCGCTCTTTCTCTCCCTGATTGCGGTCGAAGATCCGAAGCGGAACCGAGAAACCCACCCCCACCGTGTTGTTCGGGCCCACGCGCGAGTAGTCCAACAGCACCGCCGGATCCGTTGATCCGTTGGCGATTGCCAGCCGGTTGTCCGCTTTCGCCTTCTCCACCCCGGCACTCGCCGACTTCAGGTCCGG
>JADLBG010000426.1 GCA_020847895.1 Bryobacterales bacterium | reverse complement strand
GAGCTGGATCTTGAACTCTTTGCCGCGCGCGTCGCTCACGAGAATGGAAACGTCGGCCGGCGGAGTTGTCTTATCCGGCACCCAACTCCAGCGGTTGCCGTAACCCCACAAATCGATCGAGTCGAAGCTGCCCGGAATGGGAACCGGCTTCGGCGGACGCGCGACGACCCGGCTCTCCGCGCGTTTCCCGCTGAATACGAACTTTGCGACATACTGGCCCCACATCTGCTGCTCGCGGCTGCGCCGCAATTCGCCTTCCGCGCCGTCATACATCTCGAGTCTCCAGCCTTCCAGGTTTTCAAAGCCGGTCAGCGTGCGCGGATCCTCCTCGCGTTGAGTCCAGGTAAATTCATATGGCTGCTGCCCGACCTGCCGCCAGACTTCGACCTGGTTAACCGCCGGCGCCGTGCGCTCCGGCGGCGCCTCCGCCGGCGCAACCGCGGCAACCAGCAGCATGGTGATGATAACGCGCATGTGAACCTCCAATCGTTCGTTTGTTTCTGGACGCCAGGAGCAAACAGTATATCGCCGGACCGCCGCGAGCGGATCGTGAGCGGATCGTCCGGCTTGTGACCGGCGGCGTGTGATACCATCCATGGCTGTGAAACCCCTTCTCTTCATAGCATTGCTGGCATGCTCGCTGCCCGCCTACGGCGCGCGGAATCTTGAGATTTTCTTCGTGGATGTGGAAGGCGGGCAGGCTACCTTGCTGGTCACTCCGGCCGGAGAGTCGCTGCTTTTCGACACCGGTTGGCCGGACGCTGATAACCGCGACGCCAACCGGATTGCCGCGGCGGCGGCCAAGGCCGGGGTGAAGCAGATCGACTACCTCATCATCACCCACTTTCACACTGATCATGCCGGAGGGATCGAGCAACTGGCGGCGAAGATGCCTATCAGGCACGTCGTCGATCATGGCTCGTCCGTGGAGACCGGCAGGAGTGCTGAAACACTTTACAAATCCTATGAGGACGTTGCCGCCAAAAGTAAGCGAATCACCGTGAAACCCGGCGACAAACTGCCTCTGAAGGGGTTGCAGGTGGAGATCCTGACGGCTCACGGCGCCGTCACCACGCGCCCGGGCAAGCCGAATCCGCTGTGCGCCGGCGTATCGCGCAAGGCCGAGGATAAGAGCGAAAACGCCCGCTCCGTGGGAACGCTGGTCACCTACGGCAAATTCCGGTTCCTCGATATGGGCGATCTCACATGGAACAAAGAACTCGAATTGGTCTGCCCTGAAAATCGCATCGGCAAAGTGGACGTCTACCTCACTACCCACCATGGCCTCGATGCCAGCGGCCCGGCGGCACTGGTGCATGCCATCGCCCCTCGCGTAGCCATCATGAACAATGGTGAAAAGAAGGGCGGCACGCCGCCTGCGTGGAAGGTTGTGAAAAGTTCGCCCGGGCTGCTCGACCTGTGGCAGGTGCACTACTCGGCCGCCGGCGGCAGCGACGCAAATACCGATGACAAAATGATTGCCAACCCCAAGGGCGAAGATCCCGGTAACTACATCGAGATCCAGGCGCAATCGAACGGAAAGTTCACCGTGACCAACTCCCGCAATGGATTCTCGAAAAGTTACTAGGGCCGCCGTCGTACAGGCAGGGTCCATCCTGTTCGACACCCCGGCCACCGTCGCCAAGCTGGAGGCCATGGCGGAGGCCGCTTCCAGCCAGGGCGCGCAGCTCGCCGTCTTCCCGGAAGCGCTTCTCGGCGGCTATCCCAAGGGAATGAGCTTCGGCGCCGTGGTGGGCCACCGGACGCCGGAGGGCCGTCAGGAGTTCCGCCGCTATTTCGAATCCGCGATCGATGTTCCCGGACCGGTGACCGCCCAACTCGGTGAGACCGCGCGCCGCTACAACCTGTGGATGGTGGTGGGAGTCATCGAGCGGGACGGCGGCACGCTCTATTGCACGGCGCTGTTCCTTGCCCCGGACGGAACGCTCGCCGCGAAGCATCGCAAGCTGATGCCCACCGCCATGGAGCGGCTCATCTGGGGCTACGGCGACGGCTCCACGCTTCCCGTCCTCGATACGCCGCTCGGCCGCATGGGCGCGGTGATCTGCTGGGAAAACTACATGCCGGCGCTACGCCTCACCATGTATTCGAAAGGTATCGAGCTTTACTGCGCGCCCACCGTGGATGACCGTGAAACGTGGGCAATCTCCATGCGCCACATTGCGTTCGAAGGGCGCTGTTTCGTTCTCTCGGCCGTACAGTGCACGGATAAGATCCGCGGCGGCAGCATCATCGTGAATCCGCACGGCCACGTGCTGGCGGGTCCGGTGTTCGGCGAGGAAACCATCCTCGTAGCCGACCTCGATCTCAACCAGATCCCCGAAGGCAAGTACGATTTCGACGCCACGGGCCACTATGCGCGACCGGATGTATTTCAGCTCAAGGTAAACGAGCGGCCGATGCGCGCCGTCAGCCCTGAAGAGTAATCCGCTACTCGAACCGCACGCCCTCCATCGTCAGGTCCCGCCCCGGCTCCTCGCCGCGCTCCTTCAGCGTCAGCGTGCCGTTCTTGAAGGCAACCTGCGCCACCCCCCGGTAATCCGCTGGTATCTTGAACAGGAACCCGGCATAGCTTCGTGTCTGCGTCTCCCCGGGCTCGATCCAGGCGAAGATGGAATGCCCGAAAATGCGGCCTTTCTTGACCAGCACCTCGAACGGCTGATGCAACCCCGTGGTCCCGAACTCGAGGCCTCGCGCCAGCGGCTTGTGCTGATCATCCACGTGCCGCCAGATGTTCAGCCACGGATACTCCGAAGTTTTCCAGATGTAGCCGATAAGCAGGCCTTTCGCCGCATTCGCCGCCGTCACCCAGCCGTACTTCTCTTCGATGACGAACGAAACAACGTTCGGCATGGGGTCGTCGGTCAAATGGCGAAGATTCACAGGCTGCCCGTCTTTCAGCGCCTGGGGCCAGTAGACGGAGGGCTCCTCCGGATGGGGCATCGGGCTCGATTGCATGAAGCCCCGGCGGCCGTTCGCATCCACCACCACGGAAGCGTCGAGAAACGGAGGACCAATGGTGGCATGCTGCACCATGTTGTAAGGGCGCCCCAGCTTATTCCGGTTCGTCACCGCTTCGCGAACCATCAGCCATGCGTGCGCGGGGTCGAGGCGGGCGTCGCGCACGACATCGAGATTCGCCATCGGCAGATGCGCCGAAACGCGCGCCGTCCCCTTCGAGGAACTCTCCACCTTCCATTCGACTCGCGTCGCTTCACCGTGGAAAGGCATGCCGTTGTTGCCCTCGGCCGCGGAAGGCTGGCCCCAGCGGTCAAGGCAGAGGAAATGCCCCATGGCGCGCGCCTCGGAGACCGGACCCGCATTGGCCCACACCAGCGGGTTCAGCTTCTGATCGCGAAATTCGAACTGAACCCAGCTTCCCCCGCGTATATCGATCACCGCCCGCGCCGCCTCTCCTTCGATTGTCACCGAGGGTCTTCCCTGCCCCCACAGGCTCACCGCGCCAAGCGCCAAGATCAGCAACCGCATCACTTCACCTCCCAATATCCGTCGAAGAATCCGGCGTCCACAATCTTGCCCGGCCGGCGTCCGTCAGCCGGCGTGGTCACGTCCACCACAGCCCAATCCGGGAGCTTCGGAACCTGTCGCGCGTTGTTCAAATAAACACGCATACGTCTCCTTGTTCAGATCCTGTGGAAACCTTTCAGAATATCGCGGATGGCGTAACGCAGCGCCACCGGTCTGCCATGAGGGCAGCTCATGGGATACTCGGTCCGCGCCAGTTCGCGCAAAAGGTAGTCGATCTTGCTCTGCTCCAGCCGCATGTTGATCTTGATGGCTGCCCGGCAGGCGATGGAGGCGGCCATGCCCCGGCGCAGGTCCTCGAGCGAGACACGGCGCATTTCGCTTTCGGCGATCTCGAGAATCTCCAGCAGAAT
>JADLBG010000425.1 GCA_020847895.1 Bryobacterales bacterium | reverse complement strand
TGTTAGCCTGAAATCATGGTTGTGCGCAATATTTCTCAAGCCAAGGCCGAACTCTCCGCGCTGATTGAAGAAGTTCAGAAAGGAAACGAGGTCATCCTCGCCAAGGCAGGCAAGCCAGTGGCTAAGCTGATTGCCTATCGAGGACCGGCCGGACCACGGAAACCGGGAGCGATGGCCGGGCAAATCTGGATTGCGGATGACTTTGATTCCCTTCCGGCAGACATGGCGGACGCATTTGGCATGCTGGAGCCCCGGTAGTGAACGTTCTCCTTGATACCCATCTACTACTGTGGTGGCTGGCCAACAGTCCATCACTTTCCAAGATTGCGCGGGAACTGATTAGCGACCCGGGGAACACGGTGTTCGTCAGCGCCGCGAGCCTATGGGAGATCTGGCTGAAAGAAAGCCTGGGTAAGCTTCGTATTCCAACGGATTTTGAGGAAAAGCTCGAGGCAGAAGCATTCGAGAACCTGCCGCTCACAGCCGCGCAGGCGCGCCAGGTAGGATTGCTTCCGTGGCATCACCGTGACCCCTTCGACCGTATGCTGATAGCGCAGGCGAAGATGGAGCAACTGACCTTGCTGACCGCCGATGAGGCGGTGGCAGCCTACGGAAATTTCGTCAATTTTGTTGGCTGATCCCGGCCAAGGACGACTGTTAGACCCGACTGACTGGAGCAACCAAGGGAATGAAATATATGCTTCTCATCTACCTCGAGGAACAGTGTCTCGACGAGGCGGAGCGCGCCCAGTGTTACATCGACTCGGCGCAGTTGGCCCAGGAACTGGATGCGAACGGCCAGTATCTGGCTGCCTCTCCGCTACATCCCACCGCTGCTACGGCCACCAGCGTCCGCGTCCGGGAAGGGCGCACTGTCGTCACCGATGGCCCGTTCGCCGAAACGCGGGAACAACTTGGCGGGTACTTACTGGTGGAGGCCGCTGATCTCGACCAAGCCATTGCCATCGCCGAACGAATTCCGATGGCGCGCAAGGGGACGGTGGAAGTCCGCCCCGTGATTGATGTGACGGGACTTCCGTCCCACTGACTCTGAGTTGACAACGAAAGGAGCGCTGCAATGCAACTGAACGCCTATCTCAATTTCAACGGCCAATGCGAGGCCGCTTTCCGTTTCTATGAACAATGCCTGGGCGGCAAGATCGTGGCGATGGTTCCCCACGCTGGAACACCGGCGGCCGCGCATACGCCTCCCGAGTGGCAAGACAAGATCCTGCATGCCCGGTTGGATGTTGGCGGCCAGGTGCTGATGGGCTCCGACGCGCCGCCGAATCACTACGACTCGCCGAAGGGATTTTCGGTAACCATCGGGCTGAGCGATCCGGCGGAGGCGGAGCGGATCTTTCATGCCCTGGCGGAAAACGGAACGGTGCGAATGCCCATCCAGGAGACGTTCTGGGCTGTACGCTTCGGGATGCTGGTGGACCGATTCGGGATCCCGTGGATGATCAACTGCGAAAAAACTGCGCAGTAGGCGGGGCAGCGCAAATGAGCACTGGGGGAAAATTTCCTCCCCCAATCTGAGTCAATTGGCTCACCGAATGGACGCCGGGGAGCGATTTCTCTAGCATCTGCGATTGGCGATTCACGTGCTAAACCCGATAACTGATATCCGGGTTAGTATGCTGAATAAGACAACCCTGTCCGCAATCCGCACCCTGGTTCACATCGCCGCCCGCGAGTCCAACACGGTGTTTTCTCCGCGCATCCTCGCCGGCCATCTCCACGAATCGCCTACCTATTTGGCGAAAATCACGAGGCTTCTGGTCAAAGCCGGGCTATTACGAGCAGAGAAGGGTGCGAAGGGCGGAGTGCGGCTGGCATTGCCTCCTTCGCAGATCACCCTGCTTTCCGTGGTGGAAGCCTGCCAGGGCACGATCGTGGGCGACTACTGCCAGGGCGGCTATCCCGCGGTCTCCACCTGTTCGTTTCACGAAGCCGCATTGCAGCTTCAGGAATCGATGGTTCGCGTCCTCTCCCGCTGGAGCATCGCGCAACTGGCGGAGAAACCTTTTCGGTCTTCCGGAAGGCGAAGCGGTGAAGCCTGCGTGATGGCGCCGGAAAGGCTGGTGATGCCGTGGCCGGTCTGACTCCCCTCCATGTCGAGGTTCCGGGCGAGGGCTACCACGCGGGGCTCATTTCCTGCCAAGCGGCGTGCCCGGTGCACACCGACGCGCGGGGGTATGTCCGTGCCATCGAGGCGGGCAATTTCGAGGAAGCGTATCTCATCGCGCGAGGCCCGAATCCGTTTGCCTCGATTTGCGGCCGTATCTGCGGCGCTCCCTGCGAGGCGGCATGCCGCCGGGGCAAAGTTCCGCGCGTCGACGCCGACGGACACTTCGTCGCCGCCGACCGCCCCATTGCGATTCGCGCGCTGAAGCGATTCGCCTGTGAGATAGCCGGGCCCGACACGCACCCGGCGGACGAGGTGCTTGACCGTATCCGGTCTTTTGTACCCAGCGTCACGGCGGATGCCGAGGAGATGGCGGCGCTGCTGCGGGTGGGCGTGGACGGCACGGTTCCGCGCGGCAATGGGGAACGCATTGCCATTATCGGCGCCGGGCCGGCCGGACTCTCGGCGGCTCACGATCTCGCCCTGCTCGGGTTCACTCCCGTGGTCTTCGAAACGGAACCCGTGCCCGCGGGAATGCTGGCCGTGGGAGTCCCCGCTTACCGCCTGCCCCGCGATCTGATCACCCGGGAGATCGCCGTCATCGAGGCGCTCGGGGTGGAGATCCGCTGCGGCACGACCGTTGGGAAGGATGTGTCCTTCGCCGGCCTGCGGCGCGATTTCGCCGCCGTGCTCATTGCCGTTGGCGCGAAGGCTTCGCGCGGTCTTGGCCTGTCTGGGGAACGCGGGCCTCGCGTCTACGGCGGCGTCGATCTGCTGCGCGCGGTCTCGCTCGGCGAGCGCCTGGACATTGGCCGCGAGATCGTAGTCATTGGCGGAGGCAACGTGGCCTATGACGTGGCGCGCAGCGTTCTTCGCCAGATCGCGTACGACACGGCGCGTACGGCGCGCCGCCTTGCGGGCACGGCGGCAGTCCGCCTGGCTTCCCTCGAAGGTCTTGAAGAGATGCCCGCCGACACGGTGGAGATTCTCGAAGGCGACGAGGAAGGTATCGAACGGTTGAACGGTTGGGGCCCCCTGGAAATTGAACGCGACGAATCCGGCCAGCCAGCGGCCGTGGTGTTCCGCACGTGTCTTCACGTGTACGACGAAAACCGCCGGTTCGCGCCGGTGTACGACGACCGGCAACGCCGGAGGGTGCCTTGCGATACCGTGCTGCTCGCCGTGGGGCAGGCGCCCTCGCTTTCGTTCCTCGACGAGGGCGGCAAGGATATCGAACAAGCGCGCCCCGGGTGGCCCAAAGTGGATCCCGCGACCCTCGCCACCACGGGGCCCGGCGTCTTCGTAGCGGGGGATCTGGCCCACGGCACACGCCTGGTGATCGACGCCGTGGCATCGGGAAAGGCCGCGGCACGCTCTATCTACCAATACTTGACGGGCCGCACGCTGCGGGCGAGCGCCCTCACGTCGCATTTGACGCTGGACCGCTACCGCCGGGAGCAGGGGTATGAATCCATCCGCCGGCAGGAGATCCCGACGTGTGAACCGGAAGAGCGGTTGGCACATCCCGATGCGCTGGTCGAAATCGGATTCTCCCGCGAGCAGGCGCGGCGGGAGGCCTCGCGCTGCCTCGATTGCGGCGTCACGCCGGTCTTCGACGGCAACCGCTGCGTGCTCTGCGGCGGCTGCGTGGATGTGTGTCCCACGCAATGTCTGAAACTGGCGGCGCTTTGCGACATCCTTCGCGACGCCGCCCTCGATGAGGCAATCGACTCGCTTCTCGGGCCGGGCTCTGACCTGGAGAACAACTCCGCCATCCTCAAGGACGAAGAGCGCTGCATCCGCTGCGCGCTTTGCGCCATGCGCTGTCCGGTGGATGCGATCACGATGGAGCGGGTCACATTCACAACCAACTGGAGGTGCGACTGATGGAAACTCCCCGTCCAACCCGATCCCGGCTCGAGCCGGAACCTGTCCCGCGGCGCGACATGCTTGGCCTGGCGTCCCTTTGGAGCGCAGCCACGGCGCTGGCCGTTTCCATGCTTGGCATGCTGCGCCTGCCGAGAGCGGCCGTGCTCGCTTCGCCATCGAAGAAATTCCGGGTAGTGCTTCCGGAAACGCTCGCCTCCGGCGAAGCCTTTGTCCCGCCAGGGCGCTCGGTCGCGTTATTCCGCGATGCCGAAGGAGTGTATGCCGTCTCCACCATCTGCACTCACCTGGGATGCGTCATCAAGCCCACCGCGGAAGGCTTTGAGTGTCCATGTCACGGGTCGCGCTTCACCAAGGACGGCGCAGTCACCAAAGGACCGGCTCCGCGGGCGCTCAACTGGCTGAAGGTAGCGGCGAGCGGGGGCAACCTCGTGGTGGATGAAGGAACCACGGTCCCGCAAGGCACCAAGGTCAACGTATGAACGCACTGCAGCAATTGCGCGAAAACCTCCGCACGACCCCGGCACGGGTGGTGGAAACCGCGTTTCGCGGCGGCAAGCCGAATACGGACCGCACGCGTTCGACGTTCATCTTCGGTAACGTCTTCCTGCATCTGCATTCCGTGCGGACCCATCGCTGGAGCCTGCGGTGGTCCACGACATTTGGGCTCGGCATCGCCACCACCGCCGCCTTTCTGATCACGCTCATCACCGGCATCCTGCTGATGTTCTATTACAAGCCTTATCCGGATGCGGCCTACGACTCCATCAAAGATATTCATTTCGTAGTGCCCACGGGACGATTCATCCGCAATATTCACCGCTGGGCGGCGAACGTGATGGTGGTGACCGTGATTCTTCACATGGCGCGCGCCTTCTACACCGCGGCCTACCGCAAGCCGCGCGAGTTCAACTGGCTGATGGGCATGGGCCTGCTGGTAATCACGCTGGGGCTTTCCTTCACGGGCTACCTGTTGCCGTGGGATCAACTCGCTTACTGGGCCATCACTATCGGCGCGAACATCGCGCAATCGCCGCGCGAGGTCACCGATGCGGTGGGTATTACTTCCTGGTTCGATCCGGGCGGTCTGCAACGGCTGATCCTTTTGGGGTCAGACACCGTTGGCCCGGAGGCGCTCATCCGCTTCTACCTGCTTCACGTAATGATCCTGCCGCTCGCCCTCGCGGCGCTCATGGCGGTGCACTTCTGGCGCATCCGGAAGGATGGCGGGATGGTTCGCCCCAAGGACGCCGATCAGCGACTGGGGCCGCGGGAAGGCGAGACTTACCCCGTGTTCACGGAAGCCCCGGCCCGTACTTACCACCTTGCGGCCATCGTCAAAGGGCGGACGGCGGCAGTGAATCGGGGCCCGGAAAATACGGTCCCGTCCATGCCGCACCTGTTCTATGCGGAACTCGGCGTGCTCATGCTGACGACGTTCGTCTGCGTCGCGCTGGCGCTGCTCTCCGATGCGCCGCTCAAGGAACTGGCCAACCCGTCCGTGCCGGAGAATCCCGCCAAGGCTCCGTGGTACTTCCTCGGCTTGCAGGAACTGGTTTCCTTCTCGGCGTTCATGGGCGGCGTGGGCATCCCGGCCATTGTGCTTCTGGGTCTCGGGCTGATTCCCTATCTCGACCGCGAAGAGGCGGGCACGGGGGAATGGTTCGGGGGACCCGGCGGCTGGCCGCTGGTGCGGAACGCAATTTTCATCGGACTGCTGGCGCCGCTTGCCATCGAATCGTTCGCCATCCAGTTCGGCTGGATCAGGGAATGGTTCCCGAAGGTTCCACAGTTGGCGGTTACGATCATCAATCCGGGCACGCTCCTCACCGCAATCTACGCCTGGTACTCCGTCTGGCTGGTGCGGCGATACGGCTCCACCCGCGCCGGCGCGCTCGGCCTGTTCACCTGCTTTCTCTGCGGATTCCTGGTCCTTACGGTAATCGGCACGTATTTCCGGGGACCGAACTGGGTCTTTTACTGGTCGCCGGCGGAATGGCCGAAGCATTGAAACACGATGAAGAAGAATAAATATCTGCTGCTGTTTTCAAGCCTCGGCGTCGCGGCGTTGTTGTTGGCCGCGGCGATGGACGAAAACATGCTGCGCGACTGGCGCCGAATCCAGAGCCAGGGCCGCAACGAAGAGGGCCCCATCAAGGTGCAACTCCGCCAGATTGTGAATCCGCACCTGCGCTCGAGCGACCGGTGCGTTTCCTGCCACGTGACCATGGGGCCCGGCGAACAGAGCGTCACCGGATCGAAGATCCTGACGGCTCACAAGAAAGTGGTGCATGATCCCGCGGAATATGGCTGCACCATCTGCCACGGCGGACAGGGACTTGCCACGGAGAAGGCGGACGCCCACGGCGACGTGCACTTCTGGCCCACACCAATGGTTCCCGTCGAGTATGCATACGCCGGATGCGGCACCTGCCACGCCCCGCTGCACGTTCCCAATCGCGACGCTTACCGCGCGGCGGCGGGCGTGTTCGAGCGTCTGGATTGTCTGGCGTGCCACCGCGTCGATAACCGCGGCGGAACGATCCGCCCCGGCGGCGGCGGCATGGAGGGGCCGGACCTTTCGCGCGCGGGCATCACGGGATATGACAAAGACTGGTACGCGAAGCATCTGCGCAAGTCCGAGGAAGCCGCCTCGGGACCGTGGAAGGCTTCGTTCGCCTCCGTGAAACCCGGGGAACTCGAGCAACTCGCAATTTACCTATCCACTTGCATGGCCGCGCCGAAACTGGTGGAGGCGAAGAGCGTGTTCTTTTCGAGCGGCTGTCTGGGCTGCCACAAGGTGAGCGGCGCCGGCGGCGATGAAGGCCCCGAGCTTACGCTCGCCGGGGAGAAGGATCCCGGGCAGCTCAATTTCTCTGCCGTGTCCGGGAAGGAAACGGTCAGCAACTGGTTGGCGGAGCATTTCCGCTCTCCCGGTTCGGTGGTGGCCGGCTCGCAGATGCCGCCCATTGAAATCACGGGACAGGATGTGGATCTGCTGACGCTCTACGCCTTGTCGCTACGCCGCCGCGATGTTCCGGGCAGCTATTTGCCGAAGGACCGGCTGCGCGCCATGCGGATGGGCGAACGGGAGTTCGCATCGGACGGCGCCACCATCTTCGGCGCCTTCTGCGCCGGATGTCACGGCCAGGAGGGCAAGGGGAGGCACGCTCCGGGCATGGCCGCGTTCCCCGCGATCGCGAATACAGATTTTCAGAGCCTTGTATCCGATGATTTTCTCAAAGAGACCATCCGCAAGGGCCGTCCCGGAAGGCGCATGCCGGGGTGGGACAAGGACGGGGGTCTGAAGCCGGAGGAAATCGACCAGGTAGTGGCTCACCTTCGCCGGTTGGGGGGCATCACATCTCCGCCGGCCGATGCCGCCCCGCTGCGTGTTTCCGCCAGCGCCGGCGCGGGCGAACGGCTGTTCGCGGCTTCCTGCTCCGGCTGCCATGGCAGGAATGGCGAGGGAGGCGAGGGACCGGCATTGAGCAACAAGATCCTGCTGTCGAAGGCGACGGACGGCTATCTTGTGGAGACCATCAGCCGCGGACGCGCGGGCACGGCCATGCGCGGGTTCAGCGACCCATCGCCCGCGCACCGAACCTATACCCGTCCGGAAATCGAATCCATCGCCGCCTTTGTCCGCTCCTGGGAGGGAAAGAAATGATGAAAAAGGAACTGGTCCGCCGCGAATTTCTCGCCGCCATCAGCGCCGCGGGAATGGGAGCTTTTGTCGCTTCCACCAAGGACGCCTGGGGACTGGAGGCTGTCTCGAATCCCCTTGCCGCGTATCCGGACCGGGGTTGGGAGCGGGCATACCGCGACTTGTGGAAGTACGACTCGAA
The DNA here is from genome assembly GCA_020847895.1 of Bryobacterales bacterium. Lineage (GTDB taxonomy): Bacteria > Acidobacteriota > Terriglobia > Bryobacterales > Bryobacteraceae > CADEFT01. The sequence continues at coordinate 7,200 of JADLBG010000425.1, read as the reverse complement.
GTACACGTTCACCTGCGCCCCCAACGACACGCACAACTGCATTTTGAACGCCTACGTGCGGCAGGGCGTCATCGTGCGCATTGGACCCACCATGCGCTACGGGGAAGCAGTGAGCCTGGACAACAACCGCGCCTCTTCCCGGTGGGACCCCCGCGTCTGCCAGAAAGGGCTTGCCCTGACGCGGCGCTTCTATGGAGACCGCCGCGTCAACGGCTGCATGATTCGCGCCGGATTCAAGAAGTGGGTGGAGGAAGGGTTTCCCCGCGCGAGCGACGGAAAGCCGCCGGAAAAATACTTCCAGCGCGCCCGCGACGAATGGATTCGGGTGTCGCACGACGAAGCGGCAACCATCGCCGCCAAATCTCTCAAGAACATCGCCGAAACCTACACGGGCGAAGAGGGCATGAAGCGTCTGCGGGCGCAGCACTATGACGAAGCCGTCATCGAGGCAACGCAGGGCGTGGGCACACAGGTGCTCAAGTTCCGCGGCGGCATGCCGCTGCTCGGCATGACTCGCGTCTTCGGCATGTACCGTCTGGCGAATTCGATGGCGCTGCTCGACGCCCATATTCGCAAGGTGGGCCCGGACAAGGCCATGGGGGCGAAGGGGTTCGACAACTACTCCTGGCACACGGACCTGCCGCCCGGCCACCCCATGGTTACCGGACAGCAGACGGTCGAATTCGACCTGAACTCGGCGGAGCACTGCAAGACGCTGGTGGTGTGGGGCATGAACTGGATTACCACAAAGATGCCCGATGCCCACTGGCTGACGGAAGCGAGACTCAAGGGCACGAAGGTCGTCGTCATCGCCTGCGAGTATTCGGCCACAGCCACGAAGGGCGATGAGGTGATTGTCGTCCGCCCGGGCACCACCTCCGCGCTCGCGCTCGGCTTGTCGCACGTCATCCTCAAGGAAAAGCTCTACGACGCCAACTACGTCAGGCAGTGGACGGACCTTCCCCTGCTGGTGCGGATGGACACGCTGAAGAATCTCCGCGCGCGCGACGTCTTCGGCGGCAAGGATCTGGAACTGAAGAACACGCGGATTCTGGGGGCAACCGAGAAGGAGCCGCCTCCGGGAACGCATACACAGCAGATTGTGCCGGAAAAGCTGCGCGCGGAGTGGGGCGACTACGTGTGGTGGGACCGGGCGGCTAACGCCCCCAAGCCGGCTTCGCGCGACATGGTGGGCAAGAGTTCCTCCGTCGTCGACCCGCTGCTCGAGGGTTCCGTGGAGGTAACGCTGGCGGATGGCAAGAAAGTGCGCTGCCGGCCGATCTTCGACCTGGTTCAGGAGTACGCGAATCACTTCACGCCGCAGACCACGGAAGAACTCACGTGGGCGCCCGCCGCCGCCGTCGAATCGCTTGCCCGCCAAGTGGCAAAAGACCCCGGCACGACGCTCTTCGCCATCGGCATGGGGCCCAATCAGTTCTTTAACAACGACAACAAAGACCGCGATCTGTTTCTGCTGGCCGCGCTCACGGGCAACGTCGGCAGGATCGGCGGCAACGTCGGTTCCTATGCCGGAAACTATCGCGTGGCGCTGTTCAATGGGGCTCCGCAGTACATCAACGAGAACCCGTTCGATCTCGAACTGGACCCGGGGAAGCCGGCGCGCCCGCGCCAGTACTGGAAGCCTGAGTCCGCTCACTATTACAATCACGAAGATCATCCGCTGCGGGTGGGCAAGAAACTGCTCACTGGGTCGACCCACATTCCCTGCCCCACCAAGTCGCTGTGGTTCGCCAACGCGAACTCGATTCTGGGCAATGTGAAGTGGCACTACAACACGGTGATCAACATGCTGCCGCGCATCGAAATGATCGCCGTCAACGAATGGTGGTGGTCCACTTCCTGCGAATGGGCCGACATCGTGTTCGGAGTGGATTCCTGGGCGGAGATGAAGCACCCGGACATGACCGCATCGGTCACCAATCCGTTTCTCACCGTCTTCCCGCGCACGCCGATGAAGCGCATCTTCAACACCATCGGCGATATCGAGGTGCTCGCGCTGGCCGGGTCAAAATTAGCCGCGATCACCGGCGATTCCCGTTTCAGCGATGTGTGGAAGTTCGTGCGCGAAGGCCGCACCGATGTCTATCTGCAGCGCATTCTCAACGCTTCTTCGAACACGAAAGGCTTCAAGATTGCCGACCTCGAGGCGAAGGCGAAGGAGGGAATTCCGGCTCTCCTTCAAAGCCGCACGTACCCCAAGGCCGTGGGATATGAGCAGGTAGTCGATTCGCAGCCCTGGTACACCAAGACCGGGCGTCTCGAGTTCTACCGGGAAGAAGACGAGTTCATCGCCGCCGGAGAGAACCTGCCGGTGCACCGTGAACCGGTTGATTCGACGTTCTATGAGCCCAATGTGATCGTCTCGCCGAAGCATGAGGCGATGCGGCCGGAGGGTCCGGAAGTCTACGGGGTCAAGCGCGACGACCTCTCGTGCGAAACCCGCTGCGGACGCAACGTGGTGTTGACTTGGGAGGAGTGCCGCAAGAGCGCCCATCCGCTGGCCAAGGACGGCTACAAGTTCATCTTTCACACGCCGAAGTACCGCCACGGAGCGCACACCATGCCGATCGACACGGACATGGTGGCGGTTCTTTTCGGTCCGTTCGGCGATCTCTACCGCCAGGACAAGCGCAGCCCGTTCGTCGCCGAAGGCTACGTCGATATCAATCCCGATGACGCGCGGGCGCTCGGGGTTCAGGATGGCGACTACGTGTGGATCGACTCCGATCCCGAAGACCGTCCCTTCCGCGGCTGGCAGAAGAACAGCAAGGATTACGACTTCGCGCGCCTTCTTTGCCGCGCGCGTTACTATCCCGGCACTCCGAAGGGCGTCACCCGCATGTGGTTCAACATGTACGGCGCCACGCCCGGGTCGCGCGAGGGGCAAAAGACGCGCCCTGACGGGCTGGCGAAAAACCCACGCAGCGGCTACCAGGCGATGTTCCGCTCCGGCTCCCACCAATCCGCCACCCGCGGCTGGCTGAAGCCCACATGGATGACGGACTCCCTGGTCCGAAAAGGACTCTTCGGACAAAGCATCGGCAAGGGATTCCTGCCTGACGTGCACTGTCCCACCGGCGCGCCGCGCGAGGCTGTTGTGAAGATCAGCCGCGCCGAGGCGGGCGGCATTGACCAGAAGGGAGTCTGGCGTCCCGTCGCGCTCGGCATCCGGCCCCGCAACGAATCGGAAGCAATGAAGCGGTATCTCGCCGGCAACTTCTTCGGCGGACAAAAGGAGAAAGCATAATGGCACGCGTCTACAACTGGCAAATCGGCCGGGAGATGTCCTACTGGTATCCCGAGAGCCGGCCGCAAAAACAGTTCGCCGCCGTATTCGACACCAACAAGTGCATCGCCTGCCAGACCTGTACTCTCGCCTGCAAGACCACGTGGACATCGGGCAAGGGCCAGGAATACATGCTGTGGAACAACGTGGAATCGAAGCCGTACGGTTTCTATCCGCTGGCGTGGGATTTGAAGCTGCTCGAGATGCTGAACGGGGGCAAGTGGGATGGAAAGACCTACGAGGGGCAAACCATCTTCGAATCGGCGCCTGCCGGAGAACGCGTGCTCGGGTGGCGGCCGGAGCAGCAGGACTACGCCTATCCCAACTGTGGAGAAGACGATTGCACCGGGCAGGTAGACCACGGCGCGGGCATCGCGATGCCGCACATGAACTGGTTCTTCTACCTGGCGCGCATCTGCAACCACTGCACCTATCCGGGATGCCTCGCTTCGTGTCCGCGCGGCTCGATCTACAAGCGGCCCGAGGACGGCATCGTCCTTGTTGACCAGAGCCGCTGCCGCGGCTATCAGGAATGCGTCCGCGGCTGCCCCTACAAGAAGGTGTTCTACAACGCCATGACGGGCACTTCGGAAAAATGCATCGCCTGCTTTCCGAAAATCGAGCAGGGCATCCAGCCGCAATGCTTCGTCAACTGCATCGGCAAGATCCGCCTGGCAGGCTTCATTTCCCGGCCGGAAAAGGCCATTCCGGACAACCCGATTGACTATCTGGTGCACATCAGGAAAGTCGCGCTGCCCCTGTTTCCGCAGTTCGGGCTCGAGCCGAACGTTTACTACATCCCGCCCATCCATGTGCCGCTCTCGTTCACGCGCCAACTTTTCGGCCCGGGCACGGACGAGGCGGTGAAGGCCTACCGCAACGCCGCCAATGATCCCGATCTTTCTTCCCTGCTCTGCCTGTTCGGTTCGAGCGAGATGGTGATGCCCCGTTGGAGGCGGCAAGGCGATACGGCCATCGGCCTTGATGAAAAAGGTAAGCCGCTGGTGAGCGTGCCGCGAACCGAACCCGTCCATATCCGGCCCGCGCGTGATCCGCTGTATCAAATCACGCGCACCAACTGCCCGTAAAGGAGTCGCCGCCATGAGAACCGCAGCTTTCCTATTCGCCGCGCTGATACTTGCCGGGTGCCACCGGACCATCACCTCGCCCACCGAGGTGGCCAGCATTCCGGCGCAAGCATTGACGCTCGACCCCACAGCCTCCGTTTGGAACAGCGCTCCGGAACATCCGGCGAAGCTGATTCTCCAAGACCTGGTGGAGCCTCGCCTGATGCAAGTCTCCACGGCGGAGGTGCGCGTGCGGTCCATCCACACCGCGAGCCAGATCGCCTTTCGTCTCAACTGGACGGATGGGACCGTGAATGACGTGCCAGGGGCGGGACGATTTCTCGACGGATGCGCTGTCCAGATTCCGCGCAAGATCGAAACGAACCCGCCCGAGCCGCAGATGGGCCAGGCGGGCCATCCCGTGGAAATCACCTTCTGGCGAGCCGACTGGCAGGCCTCGGTCAACGGGCGGAAGGACACCATCCAATCGCTGTTCCCGAACGCCGCCGTCGATCACTATCCCTTCGAAGCCAAGTCGCTCGAGCCGGGATCGGAGGCGCAAAAGGAGATGGAGAAGCGCTACGCTCCGGCGGCGGCCGCGGGCAACCGGCGAAGCGGTCCGCGCGAATTTGCGGTCGAAGATCTGGTGGCGGAAGGGCCTGGAACACTGGCGCCGGCCCAGGCGCACGCCTCGCGCGGGCAGGGCGCGCGAACCAAGGACGGCTGGGCTGTCGTCGTTCTCCGCCCGCTGCCGGAAGGGCTCTCCCCCAAGCAGCGCTCGCAAATCGCCTTCGCGGTGTGGGAGGGCTCGGCAAAGGAGACCGGCGCCCGCAAGATGCGCACGGGTTGGATTCCACTGGCGGTCAAGGGGGGCCAATGATTACTCCCTCTCTGATCCGGCAGGCCGCGGAATGGCGGCTCATCTCGCTGTTGTTTGAATGTCCGGCCGGAGAGGGCTGGCACGAACAGGTGGCGGCGCTAGGGGATTCGATGGAGGACCCGGTTCTTCTGAACGCGTCCCTAGCGGCGCGGAAGGAGGCCTCCGAAGGGCTCTATCATTCGACCTTCGGCCCCGGCGGACCGGCTCCGGCGCGCGAAGTCAGCTATCACGACAATGTCCAACTGGGCTATCTCATGTCGGAGGTGGTTCAATATTACCAGGCGTTCGCGTACGCTCCGAAAACGGAGGAGGCCGAGGACCACGTCTCGGTGGAGGCAGGATTCATCGGCTATCTGCGGCTGAAGGAGGCTTATGCCTTGGCCGTCGAGGATAACGAGTCCGCGGCTGTCACCGCCGCGGCGGCGAAGCAGTTTCTCAAAGATCACCTCTCGAGAATGGCGCAGCCGCTGGCTACCTCCCTGGCGGAATCCGGCATCTCTTACCTCGCCGGCGCCGCGGAAGCTCTCTTCGCCCGGGTAGGCGCTTCCAAAACGCTGCCTGTTATTCTTCCTCGTGAAGATGAAGACTGCGAGGTTCACTGCGGAGGCTGATCCTATGAAGACCGCACTGCTGTTGGCTCTATCCATCGCCGGCGCATTCGCCGAGCAGCTCAAGATTGGAGACGTTACGGTGCAAGGCAGTTTCCGCAGCCGTTTGGAGGGATGGGACTGGTTCGAAGGCCAAGCCGATAATTCCTACGCATTCTCCGGCAATATTCTCCGGCTCTCTTTTTCTCAGAGCAAGACTTCCTTTGACTGGCAGTTCGAACTGGCCGCACCCTTCCTGCTGGGCCTGCCTTCCACCGCCATCGCCGCGGGGGTGCAAGGACAAATGGGGCTTGGCGCCAACTACTACGCCGCCAACGGCAACAGCCGGAACAGCGGGATGGTGTTCGCCAAGCAAGCCTTTCTCCGCTTCAAGAACCTCGGCGGCAGCAAGGCGAACTCGCTGCGCATCGGGCGCTTCGAATTCGCCGACGGCGCCGAGATGACGCCCAAGAGCGTCACGCTGGCCGCCATCAAGCAAAACCGCATCAACATGCGCCTGCTCGGACATTTCGGCTGGTCCGACGTGGGCCGCAGCTTCGATGGCCTCCAGTACATCTACAACAAGCCCAACGCCAACTTTACGTTTCTCGGGGCGGTCCCCACCCGCGGCGCTTTTCAAACCGACGGCTGGGGCGAGTTGAATGCCGCGTTCGGATACGCCGCCTACACTAGGGCCTGGGGCAGCGGCGGGCACGCCGCGGAAACCCGCGGCCTCGCGCTCTATTATGACGACTGGCGGCGGATCGTGAAAACCGACTCGCGCGCGCTCGCCGTTCGCCGCGGCGACCTTGCCAACATTCGCATCTGGACCTTCGGCGGCCACCACATCAGCGCATTCGAAACCACCGCCGGCACGGTGGACCTGATGCTTTGGGGGGTGGGCCAGACCGGACGCTGGGGCGCGCTCGACCAACGGGCCCACGCCATTTCCATTGAAGGCGGCATCCAGCCGAAAATCGGAGGCCGCCTCAAGCCCTGGTTCCGGGGCGGGTACTTCGACGGCTCAGGCGACGGCAATCCCAATGACAACGTGCACGGCACGTTCTTTCAGGTGCTTCCCACCCCGCGCCCCTTCGCGCGCTTTCCGTTCTTCAATCTGATGAACAACCGCGACATTCTGGGCATCCTCACGCTGCGGCCGCGGAAGGACGTCACCATTTCGTCGGAATTCCACGCCATGCGGCTCTCGGCGGCGCAGGACTTGTGGTATCTCGGCGGCGGCGCGTTTCAGCCCTGGACCTTCGGCTATGTGGGCCGCGCGGCTTCGGGCGCCCGGTCTCTGGCGAACCTTTATGATGCCAGCGTCGACTGGCGCGCGCGGGAAAACGTCACCATCAG
>JADLBG010000424.1 GCA_020847895.1 Bryobacterales bacterium | reverse complement strand
GTAGCCGCGGACAGTTTCTTCGAGATGGGCGGAAGGAGCGACGTGCCCACCGATGGAGCCGATGTCGGCCTTGATCACACTGAGCGTGGTTTTCATTGAATCATCTCCCGCTCATTCCCGGAGCATGCCGGATGCCAAAACGACGACCGGTAAGAATGGCACGAGAAATGCACTTCGAAAATTATGCCTGCAAAACAGCTTCTATTCCGTTCCGAGGCACGAGAAGCATTGTTGCGTGGAGCGGCCGCGGTGGCGGACGCTGTCCGTGTGACTCTCGGGCCAAAATCGAAATGCGTGTTGATTGAGAAGAAGTTTGGGCGTCCACTGATTTGTAATGACGGGGTTACGATCGCCAAGGAGATGGAGATCAAGAATCCGGCGGAGAACCTCGGAGCGCAGGTTTTGCGCGAGGCATCGGAAAGGACGGGGAGCGCTGTGGGAGACGGCACAACCACTGCCACCATTCTGGCCTACGCGATCCTTTCCGAGGGGATCCGCAACATCGCGGCGGGGGCGAGCGCGATCGATTTGAAACGCGGGTTGGAGCGAGGATTAAAGGCCGCCGTGGAGGGATTGAAAGCGATGTCGCGTCCGGTGAAGGACCACCAGGAGCGGGTGCACGTAGCCACTGTATCGGCGCACAACGACTCGAGCATTGGGGAACTGGTGGCCGAGGCGGTGGACAAGGTAGGGCCGGATGGAGTGATCACGGTGGAGGAGGCGAAGACCACCGAGACCGTCCTCGATGTCGTGGAAGGGATGCAGTTCGACCGCGGCTTTATCTCTCCCTATTTCGTGACCAATCCCGATGAGATGGAGGCGGTGGTGGAAGACGCGGAGGTGCTCATCCACGAGAAGAAGATCAGCAGCATGAAAGACCTGCTGCCGCTGCTCGAGGGGGTGGTGCGGCAGGGCCGGCCGCTGCTGGTGGTGGCCGAGGACGTGGAGGGCGACGCACTGGCGACGCTGGTGGTGAACAAGATTCGCGGGGCGCTGCCATGCATCGCGGTGAAAGCGCCGGGATTCGGCGACCGGAGGAAGGCCATGCTGGATGACATTGCCATTCTCACCGGGGGTAGACTGGTGGCAGAGGAGCTTGGCGTGAAACTGGAGAACATCACGCTGGCGGATTTAGGCAAGGCGCGGCGAGTGGTGGTGGACAAGGACACGACCACTATCGTGGGGGGCGGCGGCGCGAAAGCGGCCATAGCGGGGCGCTGCGCGGAACTGCGGCGGCAGATTGAAGAGACCACGTCGGAATATGATCGCGAGAAGCTGAAAGAGCGGCTGGCGAAGCTGGCCGGAGGCGTGGCGGTGATCCGCGTGGGGGCTCCGTCGGAAGCCGAGATGAAGAGCCGCAAGGAAGCCTTTGAAGACGCAATCAGTTCGGCGAAGGCGGCAGCGGAAGAGGGCATTGTTCCCGGCGGCGGCCTGGCGCTGCTGCGGGTGATGGACGGGGTGCGGAAAGTGGAGGCGGCTTGCGAGGGAGATGAGAGCACGGGGGTGCGAATTCTGCTGCGCGCGCTGGAAGCCCCGGCGCGGCAGATTGCGGAAAACAGCGGATTTGACGAAGGGGTGGCGGTGGACCGGATGCGGAGCCTGGGAGGGAACATCGGTCTGGACGCGTCGAAGAATCAGTTTGTGGACATGATAGCGGCCGGGATCATAGACCCGACCAAGGTAGTGCGAACGAGTCTGGAGAACGCCGTTTCGGTGGCGAGCACGCTCCTGTTGACGGAGGCGACGCTGACGGAGATTCCGGAAAAGAAGAGCGTGGGCGCCATGGCGCCGGAAGAGGCGGCCTGAAGCGGGGTGAATATTCGGGGCCGTGAAAGAAGGCAAACCATGCAAGCGAATGTGGAAACTCCTCACCTGACGGAATGGAACGTGCCCGACGCGGGGATGATGCGGGAGTTGTGCGGATACGCGGGGGCATGCGTTTCACTGTACGTGCAATCGCACGCGCCGGGCGCCGGATCGGCGGCGGCGGGCAACTGGATGAAGTCGGTAATGCCGGAAATCGCGCAGAGCCTTGGGGAGCGGGGCATGGAGGCGGCGGAGGTGACCGCACTGCTGTCGCCGCTCGAGGAACTGGCGAGCCGGGAGAAGATGCAAACCGGGAGTTCGGGCGGGGTGGCGGTGTTCCGCTCGCCGCGCGATGTGATTGTGATTCGTCTGCCGTGGGACATGCCGGCCACGTGGACGGTGGCGGGCCGCTTCCATGTGCGGCCGCTGTATGAAGCGCTGCGCGCCTACCCGCGGTTTTTCGTGCTGGCGCTGGCGCGAAAGCGTGTGCGATTGCTCGAGTGCCTGGTGGACAGGTGCCGGGATGTACCGCTGCCGGACAGTGTTCCCCGGAGTTTGCCGGAGTTCGGCGAATTTGATCAACCCGATCACGACCATGTCAACCGGTCGTTCGCGGGTCCAGGGAAGGGGGACATGGGGGCGGTGAGGTTCGGAACGGGCGCGGGCCTGGACAAGGATTATCACCGTCTGCACGACTTCCACAAGAGGATCGCCCAGACGCTGGACGGCATGCTGGCGAAGACGATGGCTCCGCTGGTGGTGGGGGCTACCGGGACGGATGCGGCCAGCTACCGGAAGGTGAGCACCTACCCACGTATCGTCGAGGGGGCGGCCGGTGGGAGCCCCGATGACGGGATGACAGACTTTCAGGTGGCCACATTGGCCCGTCCCCTGGTGAGCGACTGGATTGACCCGGAAGAGGCAAGAGCGCTCGATCAATATCGAAGAGCCGGCAGGAACCTGACGTCTGTCGAAACCAACGAGATCCTGGCGGCGGCCGCCGGCGGGCGCGTGCAGCACCTGTTTGTGGCGCGCGGCGGCAGCCCGCAGTTGGGAGACGTGGACCGCATCAGCGGACACACTCTGCTCGCGGGCGAGTTTCCGAGCGCCGGAGACGACCTGACAAACGCCGCCATGGTGGAGACCGTGCGTCATAGCGGGAACGTCTGGGCGCTGTCGGCGGACCAGATGCCGGACGGCGCGGGGATGGCGGCGCTGCTGCGGTATTGATGGGGTTATACGCTTGACGGGGCGGCGGTTGCGCCGGCCGGGGTAATGATGATCTTTTTCTCGGGATCGATGAGGTAGAAAGTAACGACGCTCAGCAGGACCATGGCGCAGCCGAACAGGAGGGCGGCGGTCCAGCCGTAGCGGGAGGCGATGAGGGGGGTGAAGAAGGGGGCGAGCATGCCGCCGAGGTTGCCGCCGGTATTCATGATGCCGCTGGTGGCTCCGACTTCGGCACCGCCGATGTGGATGGCGGTGGCCCAGAAGGGGCCTTCGCAGCAGGCGCAGCAGCCGAGGGCGAGGGAGAGGAGGGCGATGGTGGCGGGGACG
>JADLBG010000423.1 GCA_020847895.1 Bryobacterales bacterium | reverse complement strand
GTGTCGCAGATCATCTCGCTCCGGGACAACACCGAGCGGACGCAATACACCCTCGAGCCGGAACTGATCACCAATCTTTTTGACCGCAACCGCGAAAAACGGCGGCTGGTTCGCTTCCAGGATATCCCGCCGTTGCTGGTGCATGCCGTCATATCGGCCGAGGACAAGCGCTTTTTCCAACATGCCGGATTTGATCCGCTGCGCATTCTGAAAGCCGTCTATGTGGACGTGCGCGAAGGCTATCGCGCGCAGGGCGCCTCCACTCTGAGCATGCAGGTGGCTCGCATGTTCTGGCTTGATCAGCAGAAGACCTTCAACCGCAAAGCGGCGGAGGTGCTCATCACCATGGAGTTGGAGCGTAAACTCACCAAGGAACAGATTTTCGAGTACTACGCCAACCAGGTGGATCTCGGACGGCGCGGCAGTTTCGCCATCCGCGGCTTCGGTGAAGCATCGCTCGCCTACTTCGGCAAAGACCTCAGCCAGTTGACCGTCGCCGAGGCCGCTACCCTCGCTGGCCTCATTCAGCGGCCGAGTTTCACCAATCCCTACCGCTGGCCCGACCGCGCCGTGGCCCGGCGAAACATAATCCTGTCCCTGATGCGCGACAACGGCTACATCAACGACCGGGAATACGCCGTCGCTCAGGCTTCCCCGCTGGCGTTGGCGAAAGGCGGTGTCGAGTCCACCGATGCGCCTTATTTCGTCGACATTGTCAACGATGACTTGCAGGATCGTTTTCAGGATCACGATTTCCAGAACCACACCTACCGCGTCTACAGCACGCTCGATATGAACCTCCAGCGCGAGGCAGCCGAGGCGGTCCGGTCAGGAATGAAGGAAGTGGATGAACGGCTGAGGCGGCGATTCAAGGGCTACGGCACAACCGTGCCGGACGCGCAGGTGGCTCTGGTCGCCCTCGATGCTCATACCGGCGAGGTCAAGGCGCTCGTCGGGGGACGGAACTACGGCGTCAGCCAGTTGAATCATGTCCTGGCGAAGCGCCAGCCCGGATCTTCCTTCAAGCCTTTTGTCTACGCCGCGGCATTGAACACGGCTCTCGGCGGCGCCGGCACTCCTATCACTGCCGTCACTCACGTCCTGGATGAGCCCACCACCTTCTGGTTTGATGGCAAACCCTACGAACCCCACAACCATTACCGCGATTTCTATGGGTCGGTTACTCTGCGCCAGGCGTTGGCGAAATCCATGAATATCCCGGCAGTGAAGGTGGCGGAAATGGCCGGCTATGAAAATGTTGCCCGGCTGGCGCGAAACGCGGGGCTCGGTTCAGCCATCCACCCAACGCCCGCCATTGCCCTGGGCGCCTACGAGGTGACGCCGCTCGATATCGCCGGAGCATACACGATCTTCTCCAACCACGGCATCTACGCAAAGCCATCCTATGTGAAGACCATCCGCGATGACCGCGGGGATGTTATCTTCGACGCCAAGCCGGTTTCGCGCCAGGTACTCGATCCTCGCGTCGCCTATCTTGTGACTGACCTGATGGAAGAGGTCCTGCGGACCGGCACGGGCGCCGGCGTTCGAGGCCGCGGCTTTGTGCTTCCTGCCGCCGGCAAGACCGGAACCTCCCATGACGGCTGGTTTGCCGGATTCACCAGCAAGCTCATCTGTGTGGTTTGGGTTGGATTCGACGACAACAAGGAACTGGACCTCGAGGGCGCCTATTCAGCGCTGCCCATCTGGGCGGAGTTCATGAAGCGCGCCCACCGCTACCGCGAATACGCTTCCGTGCACGGTTTCGTGGCCCCCGACGGGATTGTCACTGTCGAAGTGGACCCGGTTACGGGTGAACTGGCCTCACCGGGCTGTCCAAATACGCGAGGCGAAGTGTTCATCGCCGGTTCGCAACCTCAAGAGGTCTGCCGTCTGCATGGCGGGCACGGCGCGACCACGCAGGTGGCGGGGTGGGAAAGCCCGGAACCCGCGCCTGCTCCCGCCGAGGCCGCGGCCCCACGGGCGAATTCCGGGGTTCCCCGCCGCGTAGCCCAGGCAACTCCGGCGGCGCGGCAAGAGGAGAGTAAGGCTTCTGTGCCGGTTCCGCAGCCCCGCCATAAAGGCTTCTTCGGAAAGATCCGAGATATGTTTAAATAGGCTTAAGGCTGTAAAGGAGGCCGGCTATGGTGATTCCATGCCTGTTTCTGGTTCTTGGAGCCGCGTTCGCACAGAGCACGCAACCGGCTGATGAGAATCCATTGCTCCGGACGGCCGCCCATCCGGAGAATTCATCTACCCCCGCCAAAACCGCTGTTCCTCCCGCTCCCCTGTCCTCGGAGATGCGCGGTGACATCTTCATGGCGCGGAAGATGTACCGCGAAGCCATCGAGGCATACCGCGACGGTTCGGATCATTCCGCCATTCTCGAAAACAAGATCGGCATCGCTTACCACCAGATGCTGCTTCTCGATCAGGCCCGCAGGCAGTATGAGCGCTCCATCAGGTTGAACCCCGGCTATTCGGAGGCAATCAACAACCTGGGCGCCATCTATTACGCCAAGAAGAGTTACCGCAAAGCGGTGAGATACTATAAGAAGGCGCTCAAGATCACTCCTTCCTCGGCGTCCATCTACAGCAACCTGGGCACTGCCTATTTTGCCCGTAAGAAATACGACGATGCGTTCGCCGCTTATCAGAAAGCCCTCGAACTCGATCCGGAGGTCTTCGAACATCGCAGCACAAACGGTGTGCTGCTACAGGAGAGAAGCGTTCAGGAGCGCGCCAAGTTTCACTTCTACCTCGCGAAAACCTACGCCAAGGCGGGCAATGCGGAGCGGGCGCTGCTCTACATGAGAAAAGCAATTGAAGAAGGCTTCAAGGACCGCAATAAGTTTGCCGAGGAACCCGAGTTCGCGCCGCTCCGCGACCTGCCCGAGTTCAAACAACTGATGGTGATGGAGACGCGTGTTCTGTAGACGGGAACTTGCCTGCCTGTTGCTGGCGGTCTCGATTGTTTCTCTCGCCTGTCACCGTGCCCCGCCCCCGCCCGCCGTTCGAGTCGCGGTCATACCCTGGGAAAACCTATCCGCGCGCGAAACCCTGGACTGGATCGGCCGCGTAGCGCCATACGAAATTTCGGCTCGCGCCATTGGCGGCCCGCACAAGGTCTTCCTGGCCGCGGCGTCCGAGCACGACCTCCTTCCGATGCGCGCCCGCCAGGCGCTCTCCGGCTACTACGAAACCTCGGGCAACACTCTGCGTGCTCATGTAACCTTGCGCGACCTCTCGACTTCGCGCAACCTGCTGCAATTCGTAGTGGAGAGCGAAAAAGCGGCGGACCTCTAC
>JADLBG010000422.1 GCA_020847895.1 Bryobacterales bacterium | reverse complement strand
TCGGATTCGTAGCTGGCGAGAAGCTCGAGGCGGCGGCGATTGATAGGTATGGCGCGGCGGGCAATAGTGGCGTCGAGGAGAGCTTCTTTGGACTGGAAATGGTAGTTGACGGCGGCGAGATTGACGCTGGCCTGGGCGGTGATCATGCGGAGGGAAGTGGCGTCAAAGCCATGGTTGGCGAAGAGGAGTTCGGCGGCATCGAGGATTCGGTCTTTGGTGGGCGGGAGAGGGGCGGGGGACATAGTGAGGCAGTCGTATGTTTGAATTAATTGTTTTAATCATACGACAGTCTCGTTTTTCCCGCAACTCAAAGGTGCTATTCTGGGCTCCCATGCCTCCTCCCTGGCTCCGCTGGCTCGACCGCTGGCAATCCGCGGGCCTCCTGGACGCCGAAACCGCCCAACGTATCCGGGACTATGAACATTCCGCGGGCGAGGAAGCCGCCCCGTCCTCTTCCATGCGTTCGAGACTCCTGGTCTGGCTGGCCCTGGCGCTCGGTGGACTGCTCCTTGGAGCAGGAGTCCTCCTCTTCGTGAGCGCGCACTGGGATGACCTCTCTCCAACCGCTCGCATGTCCTTGATTGTCTTGGCGGTAGCCGCGTTTCACGGCGGCGGTGTTTGGGCTTCGGAACGCTTCGGCGGGCTGGCGACGACGCTGCATGCGGTGGGAACCATCGCCTGTGGCGGCGGGATCGCCATGGCCGGCCAGATTTTCCATATCGAGGAACACTGGCCTTCCGGGATCCTGCTTTGGGCGGTGGCTGCCTGGGCGGGAGTCTGGCTGCTGCGCGATTGGCCACAAGTAGGCCTGGCTGCCCTGCTCACTCCCGCGTGGATCGTATCGGAATGGCAGGTGCGGGGATTGTTCGTTGACGAGGAGATGGTGGGATTTCTGCTGCTGCTGGCCTTCACATACCTGAGTGCCCAGAGGGGACGCTATGGAAGCATGTGGCGGATTTGCCTGGCGCGTATCGGGACATATGCGGCGCTTCCGCTGGCTCTGCTCCTGCCGCTGGCGCGAAACGTCCGGGAATGGCATTCGCCGGCGGTGGTGGCCGCCGCCTTGCTGCCACCGCTTGTTCTGGCCTATGCATTCCGGCGGCAGGCAGCCTGGATGAATGCGATCGCAGCCGTCTGGGTGGGCGGCTACGTCTCCTTCGCTCACGCCAGAGGAACGCTGGCAGTCATCATATGGGGAGCGCTCGGGGCAACCCTGATGGTGGCGTGGGGGGTAAAAGAGGGCTGCGTCGAGCGGGTCAACCTGGGAGTGGCGGGGTTTGCGTGTGCCGTGCTGGCATTCTACTTCTCGAGCCTGATGGACGCGCTAGGGCGTTCGGTGAGCCTGATGGTGCTCGGTGTTCTGTTTCTGGCCGGCGGGTGGCTGCTCGAGAAACTCCGCCGCCACCTGACTGCACAGGCAAGGAGGGCGGAGCCATGACATCCGCCATGCGGAAGGGAGCGCTGGTGGGGGCCTTCCAGGTGTTGCTGGTGCTTTCGGTGAGCGGCAAGTATCTGTATGATCGCGCGACCCTTCCGCGGGTTTGGGTGAAGACCGCTCCGGTAGATCCACACCTGCCCATCCGCGGAAGGTACTTGTCCCTGGGAATTGAGGTGGAAGCGCCTCCGGGGGCAGACTTAGGCGGCTTAGCGAGGCTGTCGGTAGAGAACGGGAAGCTGGCCGCTCATCGGAGCACGGATGCCAAAGGGGTAAGAGTTTGGCTGTTGGGGTCCGGAGGACGCTACCGGCTGGTGGACCCGCTCGCTTTTTTCCTGCCGCCGGATGTTCCGGACCCATCGCGGCTCCAACCCGGGGAGGAACTCTGGATGGAGGTTTCCGTACCGGGGAATGGGCCGCCGCGTCCGGTGCGGTTGGGCATTCGCAAAGGCACAGTACTAAGGCCGCTCGAGTTCCATTAGTGTTCGTCGCTTCTGAATTGAGTGGGCGAGACCGGGTCGCATTCTATATACTATTTTTTCAGTGACTTGCACATCTGTAAGAAGCAGGTGAGAAACCCGCTGTAACAGTTGCGGTTGTTGCTTCACTATCCAGTTAGTAGAGCTTATTTCACTATGTAAAGGAAGCCAGCGACCCTGATGACCCATACCGAAGCGGAATCGCTCGGAGCTGTCGAAAAATACCTCCTGAACGAATTGTCGCCTGTTCAGCGCGACGAGTTTGAAGAGCATTACTTTACCTGCCGGCAATGCGCCGCGGACGTGGAGGTGTTGTCCGACACGGTTGAGGTGATCCGCAAAGGGATAGCCAGCGAGACGAAACCGTCCGGCGGGATATGGCACCGGCTCGAGCGGCCTTTGGCGGCGAGAATCAGCTACCTGTGCACACTGTCGCTCGCCGGGGTTCTGGTCTACCAGCACGCAGTGACGCTGCCGCAATTGAGGGCAGAACTCGACCGGCCGCAAACGGTGCTGAAACTGGCGCCGAACGTCCAGCGCCGGGGAGCGAGCGGCCAGTTCCAATCCTTCGAGATGCCGGTCCGGTTCCAGCCGGGCTTTACATCGTACCGTGTTGATTTTAAAGATGAGACTGGACAAGTGCTCCAGCAGCAGTCCTTAACCGCGCAGCAAGCGGAAGCAACGGAAGCACTGATCTGGCCAAATCGCCGCGGGGTCCGTGGGAGAGTCCAAGTACAGATATACGGGTTGAATACAGGGTTCACGCCCCAGCCTTTGGAAGACGTTACATTCTATATCCCATGAAGAGACCTCAAGGAGGAACGAAGGTGCCATCCACGTTCTTGTATCGCGGCCAGGCGGCCGCTATCGGAGGGTCGTTGCGGCGACCGGTTTCGAAGCCCATTAACGGCGCGGCAGCGAGTGTGTTGACGCATGCGGGGGGATTTCATTCGAGCCGCGTTCAGAACTACGATCTGGACAACATCGTGAAGTTCACGCTGGCGACCACGGAAGTTTCCGGGAGCCAGTCGCCGGACGGAGCGTATACGAGCTATGCTTCGGCAGTGATCGAGAACCTCAACGTTTATAACCAGGTGACGGCCGACCGGATTGTCGGCCACCTGAGCAGCCGGCTGGCGGGGAACGGCGCGGAGATGGAGATCCTGTCCTTCGGAACCATGTTCACGAACCTGCGGATCGGCGGGGTGCCGGTGGAGCCTCAGTTGGCGCACGACCTGTTTGGCAGGCTGAAGACGCAAGGGGCGTTTCTGGAGGCGTGGAAGAACCCCGCACACGCAGACCACGCCGCTCTGCGATCGGCGGTTCGCAAATGGTACTGTACTCCGGAGGAAGAGAAGGCCGACGAAGCAGCGGGGGCGCCGATCCGGCCGCAGAAGGTGACGCGGGACGGGTTGGTGAGGGCCAGCCTCTTCAACGGCTTCACGAGCGAGCCGGGACATGTGACGCGGTCAGGGTTCGAAATTACGCTGCCGAACTTCGGAACCATCATTCTGGCGGAGTTGTTCATTGGAAAGGATACGCGGCGGTTGAACATGCTGCGGCTGAAGATGGGCTCGCCGGTGGAAGGGGATATGGACGCGGCCGGGCTGGATCTGAACGGCTCGCTCTACCCATAGGGGAGCAAGCGCTATAAAATGTAACGGTTGCGCCTGACCGTACTTTTTCTTTCCTTACTACTGCTCTCCTCCTGCGTGCGGAACAACTGCGAAGCGGTCTACCGGCAAGCCAGCCGGAATTATGCCGCGGGGGAACTCGCCTCGGTGAGCACATTTCTTCAAGCCGAGTTGAAGAAGCAGTGGCCGCCCAATTGCGGGTGGCGCCTGCGTCTGCTGCTGGCGGACGTGCTGGGCGCGATCCGGCAGATGAAGCAGGCGCTGGTGGTGCTCGGCGACCGTCCCCCTGACGCCTCCGTGGGGAAGGAAGCCGCGTTCCGGTACCGCATGTTGAGGGGGTACTCGCTCGCCTTCACCAGCGGACCGGAAGCAGGGTTTCCTCTCCTCCAGGAAGCTGAAGGGATTGCGCGGGCGGAAGGCAACAGCGGCTGGGAGGCGGATGTGCTGCGGAGGCTGGGAAACC
>JADLBG010000421.1 GCA_020847895.1 Bryobacterales bacterium | reverse complement strand
GTACGACACGCTGCCATCTCAGTTGACCGGATTGCTCATGAAATTCCGCGATCAGATAAGCGCCGGTATTGTAAACGTGAATCACGTCCCCTCTACCATGCGAACAATAGTAAGAGGCGTTAATGGTGTGGCGGTCCTGCATTACTCTTTATAATAGCACGATAAGGTCCTCTCCTGTTAATGAATCTTAATCGTTACATCCCATGAGGGGACAGCGTACGTACTTAACAAGGGGCGCGCGGACGCGCTGCAAGCCGGCACTCCATTACAAGCAACGCTAGGAAGGATGAACAAGTCGATGAATCGCAGAAAATTTCTGATGAAAGCCGCCGTCTCCGGCATGGCCGCTGGGGCCACTGTCGCATTGGCGAAGGAAAAGGGCAAGCCCCCGAAGCATGACTGCAAGGGGATGAATGATTGCAAGGGCCAGGGTGGTTGCAAGACTGGCGATAACGGCTGCGCGGGCAAAAACTCCTGCAAAGGCAAGGGCGGCTGCTCGACGAAAGATAAAAAGAAGAGCAAGTAGTCGTTTTTCTGGTAAAGTCTGAACACTGGTGGATCGCAGGCTTGCATGTCGTATTCGGCCTGCGATCCGCTTGAGGATGTCAAGATGGCGGGAAACCGTTGGAATCTGCCTGATCTCGGCTTCGGAATCGGGTTGCGGAGCGTTCACTTCACTCACATCCTGGAGCACCGTCCGCCCGTGGACTGGTTCGAGGTGCTCTCGGAAAACTACATGGATACAGGCGGACGGCCGCTTTATGTGCTCGATTTCGTGGCCGAACGCTACCCGGTGGTGCTGCATGGCGTCTCCCTGTCTATCGGCAGCACTGACCCTCTGAATCGTGAATACCTGCGGAAGCTGAAGGCGCTCGCCGGGAGAACACATGCGCGGTGGATCTCCGACCACCTCTGTTGGACCGGCGTCAGCGGGCTGAACGTTCATGACCTGTTGCCCATGCCGTACACGGACAAGTCGCTGCGGCACACAGTCGAGCGCGTGCGCATGGTGCAGGATTTACTCGAGCGGCCTCTCATCCTCGAGAACCCTTCCACCTACCTCGAATTCGGCCACTCCACCTGGACCGAATGGGAGTTTCTCTCTGCGCTGGCGGAAAGAGCCGATTGCGGGATCCTGCTCGATGTCAACAACGTCTACGTGAGCGCTTTCAATCACGGATTCGATCCCAAGGTCTATCTGGATGCCATCCCGCCGGATCGCGTGGTGCAGAATCATCTCGCCGGCCACACCAACAAGGGAACGCACATACTCGATACGCACAGCGACCACGTGATTGACAAAGTGTGGGAATTGTACCGCTATCATTCACATCAGACCGGCGGCGCATCCACCCTGCTCGAATGGGACGAGAGTATTCCCGGCTTCGACGTCGTGCATGCCGAAGCCCTCAAGGCGCGCTCCCACCGCGAGGCAGCGGAACCCGTCGAAGTGGCGGCCGGCCATGCCCTTTGAACCCGAGTTGAGCCGCACCCAGCGCTGGATGCAGGCCGTCATCCTGCACCCGGGCAGCGCGCTCCAGGCCCTGTCTTCGGACGAGGCAAAGCGGGAAATCCCTGCCCGGCGTTTTCCTGAAGTCGTGGCGCCCTCGCGAGCACTCACTTCCACCGAGCGCATCGGCATCTATCGCGACATGTACCTCCTGCGTCTGCGTGAGGCCCTGCGCGCGGACTACCCGCTGCTGCTACGGTTTCTCGGCGAAGAACGCTTCCACGCGCTGGCCGATGACTACGTCCACACGCATCCTTCGCGCAGCTACACTCTCAACCGTTTGGGTGACCATCTGCCGGAGTTCATCCGCACACAAGCGAAGGTAGCGCGCCGCGGATTCCTCTACGACCTTGCGCGCCTCGAACTGGCCATGACGGAGGCCTTCGACGCCGAAGAGGCCGCCGTGCTGTCTCCCCTGGAAGTCGAGTCGCTGCCGGAAGAAGCCTGGGAGACCATGCGTCTGAAACCAGTTCCCGCGCTGCGGCTGCTCGAATTTTCCTACCCCGTGAACGACTATGCGCAGGCCGTTCGCGATGAGACACCGGCCCCCCCGCTCCGCAAGCGAATCACCTACGCCGCAGTCTGCCGCAAGGACTATGGCGCCGTGCGCCTCGAACTTCCGCGCGCGGCGTTCCTGCTGCTGCAAGCGCTCGCCGCGGGCACTCCCGTCGGCGAGGCGATCGACAATCCCGCGCTGCGGCAAGTCAAGGAATCCGATCTGTTCGGCTGGTTCAGCCAGTGGGTGGCGGCAGGCATGTTCCGCTCCATCGCGTAGCCGCAAGCTGGCTACAATAACGCCATGCGTCTGGCTGCGTGTTGCGTCTTTCTGTCCCTGCCGCTGTTTGCGGCGCCTCGTATCGAAGTGAGCTTCTCTCAAAGGGTGCGGGCCGCCGCTGCCGATGGCCGCGTCATCGTCATCATCTCGAAGTCCATGCAGGGCGAACCCCGGTTTCAAGCGGCCTGGGGTCGCGATACCCAGCAACTGTTCGGCCTCACCGTGGACGGCCTGCGGCCCGGCGATGTGGCCGCACTCGATGCATCCGCAACCGGCTACCCTCTGCGCAGCCTGAAAGACCTGCCTCCCGGCGTCTACAACGTTCAGGCCGTCTTGCACGTCTACGAAACCTTCCATCGCGCCGGCGGGCACATCGTTAAACTGCCCATGGATGACGGCGAAGGCCAACACTGGAACACCTCGCCCGGCAACCTTATCAGCAAGCCCATGAAGGTCAATGTGGGCGCGGACTCTATCGTGAAGATCGAGATGACCGAAATGATCCCTCCCATCGAACCTCCGAAAGACACTAAGTATGTCCGCCGCCTGCGCATCGAGAGCAACCTGCTGTCGAAGTTCTGGGGCCGTCCCATGCATCTCGGAGCCATCGTCCTCGTGCCCGAGGGCTTCGATGAACATCCCCAACAGCATTATCCGGTGGCGTTCCTCCAGGGACACTTCCCGCCGTCATTCCCCAGATTCCGCGAAACACCGCCGGAGCCCGGCCTCAAAGGGCTTGCGAAAGCAAGGGCTGACACCGCCTACCGCTTCTATCAGGAATGGACATCCGGACGCCTCCCGAAAATGCTCATCGTGGAAACCCAACACCCCACGCCTTACTACGACGACTCCTACGGCGTGAACACCGCTAACTCCGGCCCCTACGGTGACGCATTGACTCAAGAGCTGTACCCCGCGCTCGAAAAGAAGTTCCGCGCCATCGGCGAACCCTGGGCGCGTGTCGTCTTCGGCGGTTCCACCGGCGGATGGATGACCCTCGCGCAGCAGATCTTCTATCCCGAATACTTCGGCGGCGCCTGGGGCTTCTGCCCCGACCCGGTCGACTTCCACGCCTTTCAACTCATCAACGTGTCCCGGGACAGGAACGCGTTCTTCGACGAAGGCCCCTGGATCAACATCCCCAGGCCGCTCGGACGGCTGCCGGACGATCACACGCTCGCCACCATGGAAGACTTCACGCGGTCGGAATTCGTCATCGGCGACCGCGGCCGCTCCGGCGGACAGATGGACGCCTTCCACGCCACATTCGGGCCGGCCGGCCCCGACGGCTACCCCGCACAACTCTGGGATTCGGAGACTGGCCGCATCAACCCCGAGGTCGCGAAATACTGGACCGAGCACTACGACCTGACCGGCATCCTCACCCGCAACTGGGAGCAACTGGGCCCGAAGCTAATCGGCAAGATACACGTGACCATGGGAACCAAGGACACGTTTTATCTCGATGCCGCCGCCCGCAGGATGGAGGCCTTCCTCGAAAGCACGAAGCTTCCCGGAAAAGGACCCTATTACGGCGGCAGCTTCCAGTACGGAAACAACAAGCCGCATTGCTGGGCAGGCGACATCCGCGAGGGCCAGACGGTCGAGATGTACTACCTGCCCATCTTCGCGGATCATATGCGCAGGATGGCGCCGGAGGGAGCCGATACGGAAAGTTGGCGGTAAACCTGCCTTTATTGGCGCCGGAAGGCCATAAGCTATAATGAGGACAAGGAAAAGTATGTCCTGGTCCCCCAAGAAGTTCCTCCGCATGGCGGCCCACGTTCAGCTCTTGCCCGTGCTCGAAAGCGGCGAAGAGACCCTCGTGGGTGGTCAGGCCGTCATGGAGGGTGTGATGATGCGTGCTCCCCACAGTTACTGTGTGGCCGTGCGAAAACCCAACGGTGAACTGGTCACCGAGGAAAACACGCTGCCGCGGGTTTCCGAAAAATACCCGTTTTTCAAGTACCCCATCGCCCGCGGCGTGGGAACGCTGGGACAGGCGATGTGGCTCGGCGTGAAATCGCTTCAGTTTTCCGCCAACGCCGCTCTCGATGAGGGAGAAGCCCCGAAGGACGGCGGGAAAACAGAAGTTTCCTCCTGGGCCATGACGGTGACACTCGGCTTTTCCCTGGTGTTCTTCATTCTCATGTACAAACTTCTTCCCCTGTACATGACCACGCTCCTCGAGAAAACCTTCCCCCTCATTCACAACCGCATCGCTTTCAACTTCGTCGATGGCGTCATCCGCATTGCCATCTTCCTCGGTTTCCTCTATGCGCTCTCGCGGT
>JADLBG010000420.1 GCA_020847895.1 Bryobacterales bacterium | reverse complement strand
GGGCGACGCGGAGGGCGCTCATGGTGGCTTCGGTGCCGGAGTTGACGAGGCGCACCATTTCCATGGAGGGGACGGCTTCGCGGATGAGTTCGGCGAGTTCCACCTCGCGTTCGGTGGGCGCGCCGAAACTGGTGCCGATGTCGAGCACGCCGCGCAGGGCTTCGACGACATCGGGGAAGCGATGGCCGAGCAGGAGAGGTCCCCAGGAGCCGACATAGTCGATGTAGCTATTGCCGTCTTCGTCGATGAGGCGGGAACCATCGCCGCGGCGGATGAAGCGCGGAACGCCGCCGACGGAGCGGAAGGCGCGCACGGGGGAGTTCACGCCTCCGGGGATGGATATCTTAGAACGTTCAAAGAGGGATTCCGAGCGAGTGGTGTTCATGCGCGTTGACCGCCGGGCAGGATGCGCTGGACGAAGAAGCTCATAAAGATTTCGTGCAAGGTGCCGTTGAGGTTTTCGAGGAGCCTTCCGCGGAGGGTGAGATAGGGCTGGGTGCCCGCGAACATATCCTGCATGAGGTCGCAGAAGCGGGGGCTGCGCTTCATGAAATCGACCATGCGCGTGGGGACGGCGCGGAAGAGGAACTTGCCGAGGAAGACGCGGCGGGCGATGCTGGCGCCGAAGGCGAGGTCCTCGGCGAAATCGTGGGCGAGGACGCGGCGGTAGGTTGAGCCGAGTTCGGAGGTGGGGTGGCGATCTTCGACGATGGCTTCGGCGGCGAGGTCGGCGGAGCGCATGGCGTAGTAGAGGCCTTCGCCGGTGATGGGATCGACGAGCCCCCCGGCGTCGCCGACGGCCATCCAGCCTTCGCCGGAAATGCGGTTGTTGCGCCAGGCGGGGGATTCAAGCGAAGGGAGCAGATGGCTGTAGAAGCGCGCCTTTGCGTAGTCGATCTCCTTGCCGCGCATGTACTGTTCGAGGCGGGCGCGCAACTGCTGGGCGGTTTCGCCCTTGCCGCAGATGCCGACGGAGAGATGGCCGCAGCGGGGGAATACCCAGATGTAACCTTCGAGTTGAGGCAGAAACTGGATGTCGATGTGAGCCTGGGAGGCGGGCACGTAGTAGCCGAGGGCGATCATGGTGTCGGCGGGGCGTAGTTGGGTGCCGACATCGCGGAGGGGATTGCGGGCTCCGGTGGCCACGATGCAGTAATCGGCGTCGAGATCGCCGTGGCGGGTGCGGAGACGCCAGCGGTTGTCGTGGCGGGTAAGGGAAAGAACACGCTCCTTCTCGATCTGGGCTCCGGAGCGGCGGGCGCGTTCGAGGAGCATGTTGTTGAGGTCGTAGCGGGAGTAGATCAACAGCGGCTGGCGCAAGGTCATGCGCGCGGCTCCGGCTTTCGGCGCGGCCACCCAGGTGTCCGTCACGATGTGCTTGGGTGTGTCGTTGTCGCGGAGGAACGGATAGCGCTCGTATGCCTTGTAAGTGATGCCGCCGCCGCAGGGTTTTTCCCAGGCGAGCTTTTCGTCGAGGAGGATAGTTTCCAGGCCCGCGCGGGCGAGTTTCTCGGCGGCGAAAGAACCCGCGGGGCCGCCGCCGAGTACGGCGACTTTCCTCATTTTTTCGCCTCAGGTGTGGGCGGATGTCCGGGAGGGAGGACAGGTGATCCGGTCATGCCGGTGGTTCCAGTCATACCCGGCATGCCGGTCATGCCGTGGCCTGCTCCGCCGCCGTGCTCGGAAGATCCGGACTTGCCTTTGACCGACCACTTGCCGTCCTTCTGCACCAGCGTGTAGTTCATGGTCATGGAGTTGGCATTGTCCGTGGCGCCCTTGGCTCGAAAGACCACCGTGGCGTCGGCCTCGTTTTCGCGAAAGGCGACGGCAGTGACACTGATGTCCATGTTCTTGACATCGAGACCGGCGCGGGACTGGAGATACTCCATGAGACCCTGCTGGACGGCCTCCTTGCTTTGCACTGGTTTGCCGCAGCCCACCAGGAGCGCAGCCGCGAGGGCGGCAAGAAAAAACGACTTGTAACGGATCGGCACCTTTCGATTATACCGATTGGTGGTGACGGCAACCCGGGGTACAGGGGGAGTAAACTGGGGGAGTAAATGACATTGCTGGGCCTGTTTCTGGCGGTCTTGGCGGGGGTGTGCCGCGCCGAGACGCCGCAAACTTTGCGTGACCGGCTTCTGCGCCTGGCGGAGGAGGCGGAGGCGTTCGGACAGGCGGCGCCGGAGATCATCGGGCAGGAGCACCTGGAGCAAGTGGCGGCACAGCCATTGCCTCGATTTCAGATTCGGGGCGCGAAGCAGGAGATCCCTTACAAGACACGGACGATCGATTCGGAATATGGGTTCGCGCGGTTCTCATCCGACGGGCAAAACCTGCATGAAGTGCGGCAGGTGCTGACGGTGGACGGGCGGCAGGTGAAGGCTCCGGGAAAGCTTCGGGAGACGCTTTCGATGGGCCTGCGCACGGATACGGACAGGTTAAAGAAGAAGATGCTCAAGGAGTTCGAGAGCTATGGTTTGCGGGAGGCGGCGACGGACTTCGGCCAACTGATTCTGCTGTTCACGAAGAGGCAGTTGGATAACTACACGTTCGCTCCGGTGCGCAGCCAGTTTCTGGGGGCGGACAAGGTGACGGTGGTTTCCTACGAGCAGAAGGATGGGGACACCGCGATGACGGTGTTCGAGGGGCGCCAGGTGGAGCGGCACAGATTGAAAGGCGAAGTGTGGCTGCGGGAGACAGACGGGCTGCCGCTGCGGATCACTCTGGATGGCAGCCAGGTGGAGAAGAATTTCACGCTGGTTCGGAACGCGTCGGTGGACTATGCGCTGAGCGCCTACGGCGTGCTGCTGCCGGCGGCGCTGACGTACTCGGAGTCGGTGGGGGGACATTTGCTGGTGGAAAACCGGTTCCGCTACAGCGACTACAAGAAATTCGGGGCGAGTTCGGAATTGAAGTTCACCGTGGATGATTCGGAGATGAAAGAGAATCCGCCGAAGGAGAAGAAATGATTCCTCCGGTTATCTATCTGCATGGGTTTGCCAGCGGGCCCGGGTCGAAGAAGGCGCAGTATTTCGCGCGCCGGTTCGCGGAGTTGGGGGTCAAGGTGGAAGTGCCGGACCTGGCGGAGGGGGACTTCGAGAACCTGACCATCACGGGGCAACTTCGCGTGGTGGAACGGGCGGCAGCGGGGCGCGCCGTGGTGTTGATGGGCTCGAGCCTCGGAGGGTATCTGGCGGCGTTGTACGCGGCGCGGCATCCGGAGACGGAACGGATTGTGCTGATGGCTCCGGGGTTCGGATTCGCGCGGCGATGGCCGGAACGGCTGGGCGCGGAGAGTATGAACGAATGGGAGCGGACGGGATGGCTGCCGGTATTTCATTACGGGGAGAAGGCCGAGCGGCGGGTGGGCTATGGGCTGATCGCCGATGGCCGGCAATATGAGGAGTATCCGGCGGTGACGCAGCCGTGCCTGATCTATCACGGGCGCCGGGATGACGTGGTACCGGTGGAAGCGTCCATGGAATTCGCTTCCGGGAAGGCGAACGTGGATTTGCGCATCGAGGATTCGGATCACGAACTGGTGGACGTGTTGGATGTGATGTGGGCGGGTGTGAGGCGCTTCGTGGGCGGCTGAAGCGGCGCCTATTCGACGCGGAACGTGTACTTTGCTTCGAACTTCTGATTGCCGGCGAGGTCTTTCACGACGAGCAGAATGGGATATTCGCCGGCAGGGAGCCCCTGGAGGTGGAGGTTCAGAACGCCGGGGATGAAGCGCTTGGGATAGAAGGAACGCTCTTCGGTTTCGGCGGCTTTGGGTTCTTCGTAGAGCAGTTTGCCGGAGGGGCGATAGACGGAGATTCCGTATTCGACGTGGATGCTGTTGCCTTCGCCGAAGCGGTAGCCGGTCATCTCGAAGCGCGCCCATAGCTGGTCTCCGGGGCGGTAGGCAGGGACGGCCAGCGGAGTTTCGTCGGTTTCCGAACGGAGGAAGCGGAAGTTGCGGACGGTGAGGGTTTCGGAGGGTTCGACTGCTTTGCCGTGAATGGAGAATGGGAACTCCGCGGCGGCCGTTTGCCCGCTGAGCCGGTCCTTGACGTCGATGCGGATGCGGCAGTGCCGGCAGAGCGCGGAGTAGGGGGTTACGAGCTGATAGCGGATGATGGGCTTCCAATCCTTGTCTTCCGGCGCGAGGTCCGTCTCAAGGGATTTGGTTTCGGGCTTCGCCAGCGCGACATTCTGATCGTCGAGCGCTTCGATTTTCCATTCGATGCCCATGGTTTCTTTTTCGCTGGCTTTGTAGCCAGTGACTCGACAACTGAAGAAGAGGGTTTCGCCGGCGACAAAGAAAGGATTGGCGGGCATGGGCGGGCCATCTTCGAACTGATGGAAGGCCGGGGAGATGATGGTCAATTTCGGCGTCTGCGCTCCCAACAGCAGGGGGAGCAGAAGACACGGGAATAGGACCGCGGGTTTCACTGATTTGGTTTGACGGGCAGCGCCGGCGGCTCCGACAGCACGGGATCGGACTCCATTTGCAAGGGGATGTCGATATAGGCGATGAGTTCGTTCTCGAGGTCGGCTCCGTCGGTGATTTGCAGCTTGTAGCTGGTGAGAGGGGCATCGAAGAGGATGGCGCCGGTCTTTGTTTCCGAAGGGCTGACCATGCGCAGGAGGCCCATCCAGCCGGGGACATCCTCGCCGGAATCGAGTTCGCGGTGGGAATTGCCTTTTTCGTCGTAGAGACTGAGGAGGGGGATAGCCACCTGATCTCCGCCGCTATTGGTGACGCTGAAATTGAGCAGGAGAAAACGGTTGTGCGGCACGCGGGCCGAAGCGCCCTGGCCGAGCACGGGTTTCCAGCTTGCTTCGGTGAAGAGGTAGACGAGTTTGCCGACGCTGGCGCGCTCGCCCATGCGGTAGGTGATGGCGTTGCCGACCTTGCTACGCGCTTTGCAGGACACACCGAGAATGGCGGCCCCCGCAATGGAGAAGGACGCCCGAAGAAAATGGCGGCGCGCTTGAACAGCCGAGGACTTCTGTTTCATGCTGGAATCAATTGGATTATGATGCTTTTTCGAGGAAAGATGCAAGGCTGGGGGATGACGCGGGGCGGGATGCTGGCATATCTGCTGATGCTGGGATGTGTGTCACCGGCTCCGGCGCAGGAGCGCCATCCCGTAACGCAACGGGAGATTGCCGGGGTGATGGGGTTCGGGGGCGCGCCATGGCTCGAGCGAAGCGAGCGCGAGCAGGAGGAGGCGCCGGCGAAGGCGCTGGATGCAATCGGGATTACTCCGGGAATGGTGATTGCGGACATCGGCGCGGGCACGGGGTATTTTTCGCGGCGCATGGCGAAGCGGGCGGCTCCGGGGGGCAAGGTGTACGCGGTGGACATCGAGCCGCGCATGCTGGAGGCGCTGCGTCGGAATGCGGAGCGGGAGCAGATTACGAATATCGAGACGGTGGCGGGAAAGGAAGACGATCCGCTGCTGCCCCCGGGCGCGCTCGATCTGGTGTTGATGGTAGACGTGTATCATGAACTGGCTCATCCGCAGAGGATGCTGCGCAAACTGCGCGAGGCATTGAAGCCGGACGGGCGGATGGTGTTGCTGGAGTATCGCAAGGAGGATCCGGACGTGCCCATTAAACTGGATCACAAGATGACGGTGGAGGAGGCGAAGGCGGAAGTGGAGGCGGAGGGATTCCGGTTGGATAAGGTGATTTCGGCGCTGCCCCGGCAGCACATCCTGGTATTCGTGCCGGGGGAGAGGAAGGTGCAATGAGCGGGGCGGTGTCGTCTTCCGAGCATTCGGTGTTTGTGGACAAGGCGACGCATGCCCGCGTTCACCAGATGACTTCGCAGGCGTGCATCAATCATGCGACGTATTTTCTGCAAAGCTCGTTTACGCCGGATGGCAGGACGCTGCTGTTTACTTCTTACCGGACGGGGACGGCGCAGTTATTCGAGGCGGGGTTCCCCGATG
>JADLBG010000419.1 GCA_020847895.1 Bryobacterales bacterium | reverse complement strand
CGGACCACAGCCAGAATCAGGGCGCTGATACCGATCCCCCAGCGGTTGAGCATGATGGAAACCGGCAGAATCGGAAATACGTAGAGCACTCCCAGCGAGACATCCACGCCGGTGAGAAGGTCGGCGAGGATCACCAGCACCAACAGGCTGAACGAAAAGGCAATGAGCAGTTTGCGGTCCGCCGTCAACAGCCGGCCAATGAGATCGAATTGCCGTTCCGGATTCAATGCCTCCATCTTAGGGCGTTCCGGTGGAAACGCAAACGGGAAGCGCATGCGAAAAATCCCTCATGACCGAAAGATACCGCGAGTTGACCTAAAGATCATCGTTCCTCCACTCGCCGGACGGCAATCGCGGCGCCGCGCTGTACGGGCTTCGGGCGGGTGGGTTACACTCGAAAGACCGCGCATGAAACTTCCCTACCAAGCCCCAGCGGATGAGGAACCGCCGCCCTTCCTGGGCGCCTGGGAACGCGTGTACGGCGCCGTCGTCATCTACCTGGCGATGCTCATCGTTCTGTTCTATACGTTCAGCGCAATCTTCACGCCCCCGCCATCGAAATGACTCTTCTCGACTGGATTGTACTGGCCGGCTGGCTCCTGTTCAGCATTTCCTACGGTCTGTACCGTGCCCGAGGGAGCCAAAGCACGCACAGCTATCTTCTGGCGGGCAAGACGATGCCCTGGTACGCCATGGGGCTGTCCATCATGGCTACGCAGGCGAGCGCCATCACCTTCATCTCCACCACCGGCCAATCCTATGTGGACGGGATGCGCTTCGTCCAGTTCTACTTCGGACTGCCGCTCGCCATGGTGCTCATCAGCATGACCGCGGTGCCCATTTTCCACCGCGCGAATGTGTACACCGCCTACGAGTACCTGGAAAAGCGCTTCGACCGCAAGACGCGGCGCCTGGTGAGCGTCATTTTTCTCATCCAGCGCGGGCTTGGCGCCGGGTTGGCGCTGTACGCGCCGGCTGTGGTCTTATCCGTCATTCTGGGTTGGCCGGAACAGATTACGACGTTGGTCATCGGCACGCTGGTGGTCACCTACACAACACTAGGCGGAGTAAAGGCCATCACGTGGTCGGACGTGCAGCAGATGGTGCTGATTTTTAGCGGGCTCATCCTTGCGCTCATCATGGCTCTGACGCTGATGCCCAAAGAGGTGTCGTTCCTCGATGCGGTCTCGCTGGCGGGGGCGGCGGGAAGGCTAAACGCCGTGGTCACGAAGTTTGACTGGAATGACCGCTACAACCTCTGGAGCGGCCTCATCGGCGGCATGTTCCTGGCCCTTGCCTACTTCGGAACCGACCAGAGCCAGGTGCAGCGCTATTTGACCGGGCGGTCCATCGCGCAAAGCCGCCTCAGCCTGCTGTTCAACGCGGCGGCGAAGGTGCCGATGCAGTTTTTCATTCTCTTCATCGGGACGATGGTGTTCGTGTTCTTCATCTTCGAGCGGCCGCCCGTCCTCTTCCAGCCTGTCGATGAGCGCAGGCTGGAGGCAACCGCCGGATACGATGCCATTCAATCGCGCTTCGAGGCCGCGCACCAAAAGCGCCGCGCAAACGCTCTTTCCTGGATGCGCTCGCATGACAGTCAAAGCCTGGCGGGCTACCGCGAGGCCCAGCGGGAAATCGATTCCGTGCGCAAGGATGCGCAGAAACTGGCTGGAGCCTCTCCCGATACCAACTACATCTTCCTCAGCTTTGTCATTCACCACCTGCCCGCCGGCGTCGTCGGGTTGGTGATCGCCGTCATCTTTGCCGCGTCCATGTCCGTTGTTTCGGGGGAGGTGAATTCGCTGGCAACAGTCAGCGTGATGGACCTTTACCGGCCGTTGAAGCCGAACGCCTCCGACACACATTATCTGGTCGCCTCGCGCCTCGCCACCGTCTTCTGGGGAGCATACGCATTATCCTTTGCCGGGTTGGGGCGTCATCTCGGATCGCTGATTGAAGCCGTCAACATTGTCGGATCGCTGTTCTATGGTGGAATGCTCGGCGTCTTCGTATTGGCGTTCTTCGTTCCGCGCGCCCGCGCCACGGGCGCCTTTCTTGGCGTTCTTGCGGGCGAAGCCGCCATTTTCTATTGTTTCTTTTTCACCAGGATCAGCTTTCTTTGGTACAACGTCATCGGCTGCATGGTGGTCATCAGTATCGGAACCTTCCTCAGCCTTCGTCCGGCGGGTGAACGATCGAACTGAGTATGCGCCACGGTCGGCTATAATGTGTGGTTCTCATGGCGATCGACTGGTTTCCACTCTGGCTCAGCCTGCGGGTCGCGGCGCTCTCGACAGCCTTCGCCATTGTTTTCGGACTCTGGGTAGCGTACCTACTGGCTTTTCGCGCCTTCCGCGGTAAGGAAGTGGTGGACGCCATGGTCGCGTTGCCTCTGGTGCTGCCGCCGACGGTCCTCGGCTATTACTTACTGGTGGTGCTCGGCCGTACCAGCCCGTTCGGGAAGTTCTATGAGTGGATTACCGGATCGCCGCTGGTGTTCACCTGGCAGGCGGCGGTGATTGCGGCGTTATTCCATTCCTTTCCGCTGCTCGTGAAATCGACGCGCGCCGCGCTGGAAAGCGTGGACACTTCCTACGCGCGCGCGGCGCGCAGCCTTGGCGCCTCCGAGTGGCGTATCTTCACGCGCATCACCGTCCCGCTGGCGCATCGCTCCATCCTCGCGGCCGCCGCCATCGCCTTTGCCCGTTCTCTCGGCGACTTCGGCGTCACCATCATGATTGCCGGAAACATTCCGGGACGCACCCAGACTCTTGCGGTCGCCATCTATGACGCCGTGGAATCGGGCAACGGCGCGCTGGCCCGCGTGATGGTGCTGGTGATTTCCGCCATCGCCCTCCTGATATTGTGGGTTGCCAACCGCCTGGCCCCGCGCCATCTTTTCGGATGATCCACGCACGGCTCAAGAAACGTTTCCCCGCCGGTCCGGACTCAGCGGAATTTCTGCTCGATGCCGAAATCCGTACTCATGATGCCGTGTCGGTTCTCTTCGGGCCGAGCGGAGCGGGAAAGACGCTCACCCTCAACTCGATCGCCGGTTTCGTGCGCCCCGACGAAGGCCGTGTGATGGTGGGCGACGATATTCTCTTCGACGGCGCCGCCAATGTCCACCTGCCGCCGCAGGCGCGCCACTGCGGGTATGTGTTTCAGAACTACGCGCTGTTTCCTCACATGACGCTACGCCAGAATCTGGAGTTCGCCTCCCAGTTCCGGCCGAAACTGGAGCGGCACCGCAAGGTCAACGAAATGCTCGATCTCTTCCGGTTGGCGGAACTTGCCGGGCGCAAGCCGCACGAACTTTCCGGGGGGCAAAAGCAACGCTGCTCGATTGCCCGCGCCCTGCTCGCCGAACCGCGGGTTCTGCTGCTCGATGAACCCGCCCAGGGTCTCGACGCCATGCTGCGCGCCGAACTGCATGATGTGCTGCGCAACGTCCGCGCCACCTTCTCCACGCCCATCCTCATGGTCACGCATGATCTCGAGGAATGCTTTGCCGTCGGCGACCGCATGTTCATCTTCCATGAAGGCAAGGTGGTGCAGCAGGGCACGCCGCCGGAGATTTTCGACAAACCGGCCAGTCTCACGGTGGCGCGCCTGTTGGGCATCTACAATCTCCTCCAGGCGGACGTTCTCACACTCGACCCCGGCCGCAACACCTGCTCCCTCCGGTTAGGCGATTGCGAACTCACGGGACCTTACCTGCCGGGAAAATTCAAAGGCGACCGGGTCTGGCTGTGCGTGCGCCCGGAAGAGCTTCGCGCCTCTCCCCGAGACGGCAAGCCGGGCTTCAACCAGGTGCCCGCCCAACTCAGAGGGGCCACGCCGCGCCCCGGCGGCATGCGCCTCGAGTTCGACCGCGAACTGCTGGCCGACGTGCCCCGCTCCGAGTACGAACAGAACCGCCATAATAAAGAATGGATCGTGGAATTTCCCTCCACTGGGTTGCGCGTTCTCTAAGCCGCACATGAAAACTTTCGATGAATACGTGGAACTT
>JADLBG010000418.1 GCA_020847895.1 Bryobacterales bacterium | reverse complement strand
TCGAACAGTTGGGCGTGGATGAATCGCAGGTCGATAGCACGGCCTCGTTTGTCGATGACCTCGGCGCTGACTCGCTGGACATCGTTGAACTGGTGATGGCTTTCGAGGAAGCCTTCAATATCGATATTCCTGATGAAGATGCGGAGAAGATCAGCACGGTCAAGGATGCGGTCGACTATATCGAAGGCAAGTCCAAGAAGTGAGATAGACAACAGCCCAATCCACACACGGAAGAATCATACTTGTCTCGCAGAGTTGTAGTCACTGGTGTCGGTCTCGTGTCGGCGCTGGGTATCGGTACGGAAGAGAACTGGGTCGCCTTGCGGCAGGGCCGCAGCGGCATCCGGCGCATTACCCAGTTTGATGCTTCCGCCTTCACCTGCCAGATTGCCGGTGAAGTGAAGGACTTTGATCCGCTTCGCTGGATCGACAAGAAAGAAGTGAAGAAAATGGGGCGCTTCATTCAGGTGGGCATCGCCGCCTCCGAATACGCCCTTGCGGGATCATCGCTGAAGATCGCCCCCGAAGACGCCGAAATGGTGGGCGTCTATATCGGCAGCGGTATCGGCGGCTTCGAAGTCATCGAACGTGAACACCGCACTCTTCTCGAGCGCGGTCCGGGGCGGATTTCGCCGTTCTTTATCCCCGCCACCATCATCAACCTTGCTTCCGGCTACGTCTCCATCCGCACGGGAGCGAAAGGCCCCAACTCGGCAACAGCCACAGCCTGCACCACCAGCGCCCACGCCATCGGCGACTCGTTCAAGATCATTCAGCGCGGCGACGCCGAAGTGATGATCTGCGGCGGCGCCGAAGCCTGCGTGACCCCCATGGGTGTGGGTGGATTCGCCGCCATGCGCGCGTTGTCCACTCGCAACGACGAGCCGGAAAAAGCTTCGCGGCCCTGGGATAAAGGGCGCGACGGCTTCGTCGTGGGTGAAGGAGCCGGCATCGTCATCCTCGAGGAACTCGAACGCGCCAAGCGCCGCGGCGCGCCCATCCTTGCCGAAATCGTCGGCTATGGCATGAGCGCCGACGCCTACCACATCACGTCACCCTCCGAGGACGGCGAAGGGGCCTATCGCGTGATGAGAAACGCCCTGCGCGATGCCGGCCTTGATCCTTCGCAAATCGATTACATCAATGCCCACGGCACGTCCACCGAAGTCGGCGACAAGATCGAAACCACCGCCATCAAACGCACCTTCGGCGAACACGCCTACAATTTGGCGGTCAGTTCCACCAAGTCCATGACCGGGCACCTGCTCGGCGGCGCGGGCGGCCTCGAGGCAGGCATCACAGTCCTGGCCATTCGCGACCAGATTGCTCCCCCCACCGTCAATCTCGAACAACCCGATGAAGGCTGCGACCTGGACTACATTCCCAACCATGCCCGGTCCATGAAGATCGATTACGCCCTCAGCAACTCGTTTGGGTTCGGGGGTACGAACGGCTGTCTCATTTTTAAACGCTGCACGGAATAGTCCCCCGCCCATGGCGGTCTTCCTGCCGCGCGGCCAGCGGAGTTTTCATGAAAATTATTGTGGCCATCAAACAGGTCCCGGCCCGCGATTCCAGCTTGAAGGTGGATTCGGCGGGAAAGTGGATCCAGGATGCCGATCTCTCCTTCGAGATCAACGAACCGGATGCCTACGCGCTCGAGGAGGGGCTCCAACTCAAGGAAAAACACGGCGGCGAGGTGATTGTCCTCTGCCTCGGCCCTGTCCGTGCCGCCCAAACGATTCGCGAAGCTCTGGCCAAGGGCGCAGATCGCGCCATTCACGTCGAAGAGGAGAATCTCAACTCCCTCGACACGCTCGGCGTCGCGCGCCTCCTCGCCAAGGCGGCCGAAGGCGAAAAGCCTGACTTGATCCTCACCGGCCTGCAATCCGACGACTTGGGCAACGGGCAGACCGGCGTTGTCATGGCCGAACTGCTCGGCTGCTGTCATTCCACCATCATCATGCAGGTGGAAGCGGCCGGCTCCGGCATCAAAGTGAAGCGCGAACTTGAGGATGGCTGGTTCCAGTTCATCGAGATGCCTATGCCGGCGGTTCTCACCATCCAGTCTGGAATCAATAAGCTGCGCTATGCCACGCTGATGGGAATCAAGAAGGCGAAGTCCAAGGAAATCAAGCGGCTCACCGCCGCCGAACTCGGCGGCGAGTCCGCCTCTTCGGCTTCCCTCGATCGGATCTACCTGCCCCAAAAATCCAAACAGACCCAAATTCTCGAGGGCCCCGCCAAGGAAGTGGCGGCGAAACTTGCCGAGAAGCTTAAGTTTGAGGTGCGTGTGCTATGAGCGGCGTTCTGGTAGTGATGGAGCAGCGCGGCGGCGTATGGAACCGCATGTCCTTCGAGACTCTGACGGCCGGCCAGGAGATTGCCGCGGCGGTGGGGACCGGTTGCTCGGCTGCCGTCGTTGGCAGCGGCGTCCACTCTCTAGCGCAGGAGTTGTCCAGCCACAAGCTGGACAAGGTATACACCGTCGACCACGCGCTACTCGGCGATTACACTCCCGACGGGTTTGCGGCCGCCGTGGAAGCCTTGGTGCGCGCCGCCGGACCGGACTTGGTACTCTTCCCCCACACCTACCAGGTTCGCGATTTTGCCCCCAAGGTGGCAACACGCTTTGATCGCGTTCTTGTATCTGACGTCATTCACTGCCGCATCGAGAACGGCCATACTGTCCTCGTGCGTCTCTTGTTTCAGGGCAAGCTCAACGCCGATATCACCCTTTCAGGCACTGGTCCTCACTTCGCCTCGGTTCAAGCCGGCGCCTACCGCGCCGAAAAGGTAGAACCGGGTACGGCCCCTCTGGAGGCTCTCACCTTGGTACTCGATCCATCGCAAATCCGCGGCAAGCCTCAACCTCCCTTCCGCGAATCCGCCCGCGCTGTCGATTTGACCGCCGCCGAATTGATTGTCTCCGTCGGCCGCGGAATCAAGGAGAAGGAAAACATTGCCCTGGTCGAGGACCTTGCCAGGGCTCTCGGCGCCGATCTCGCCGCTTCCCGCCCCATCTGCGACAACGGCTGGCTACCCATGGAGCGCCAGGTGGGCAGCTCCGGCCAAACTGTGGCTCCTAAACTCTATCTGGCGGTGGGCATAAGCGGCGCCATCCAGCATCTGGTCGGCATGAAAGGCGCCAAAACGATCGTCGCCATCAACAAAGACCCCAACGCACCGATATTTGAAGTAGCGGACATCGGCGTAATCGGTGATCTATTCGAAGTGGTGCCAGCACTCATCGAGGAAATCAAAAAAGCAAAACAATAAAATGACCCCATGGGGGCATTGACAATATTTGCAGAGTATCCTACACTTGAACCATGGCCGTCGAAGCCGTCAAAATTCGCAAACTTCCCGATTGGGTCGTCGAAGCTCATAAGGCGAAAGCGGAACAGGAGGGTATCAGCTTGGAAGAAGAGTTGAGAAATTTATTGACCGAATCGGCCCTCAAGCCACAAAGAGACTTCGCCGCTAAGGCTGAAGCCTGGGCCAGCCAATTGAAGACCCGCTACGGTACTCTCAGCGACAGCACGGAGATCATCCGCGAAGACCGCGAGGAGCGCTGGTGATTGTGGTCGATGCCTCGGTGGCCGTCAAATGGTTCCTCCCGGAAGACGGCGCGCCGCAGGCCATCGAACTGCTGCGCGGGCGGGAAGCG
>JADLBG010000417.1 GCA_020847895.1 Bryobacterales bacterium | reverse complement strand
TCCCGCCGGCGCCAGCGTGGACCAGAAGAAAGGCATCAGCTTCCGCCGCCGCTCCTCACGCGTCGCCGCCGATAGCCGCGCCCGCGGTTCGTCCGCCTCCTCCATTCCCGCGCTCTTTTCGTTCTCGAGCAGCGGATCCATGCCGCCGAACAGTTCCTGCCATCGCAGCCCATCCGCGGTGACCAGGATGATGTTGCGGGTCTTTTGCTGTCCGGCCGCGATAAGCGGTAGAAGGAGACAGAAAAGAAATGCAAGGCGCCGTGTAGACATTGGCAGAATTGTATCGCCGTCTCCTCTGTGCGGACAACAGCGCGGCACAGCGCGGGTGCGCGGCATGCGAGGTGTGAGATCGAAATCGATAGCCCCCTTGCGCTCCTCTCTCCCCCTTTGATACGCTCCCGCCTAACTACCGAAAGTGAGGTCTTGCAAATGCCACGTATGTTCCTTGCTGTTCTCTCCATCGCTCTACTTGGGCTACCTCTCAGCGCCCAGAACTTCGCGGAAATCACCGGCGCCGTCTCCGACGCGAGCGGCGCCGTCATGGCGGGCGTCACCGTCACCGCCGTCAACACAGCCACCAATCAGAAGCGCCAGGCAACCACCAACGACACGGGCACCTACTCGCTTCCGTATCTCGTTCCCGGCAGCTATGATCTCAGCGTCGAGAGTCCCGGATTCAAAGTCTCCACTCGGAAAGGCGTCGAACTGCAGGTGGGCGCCGTCGCCCGCATCGATTTCAACCTCGAAGTGGGCGAAGTCAGCCAGCAGGTGGAGGTGAGCGGAGGCGCTCCTCTTCTGAACACGGAAACCGTTGCCCTTGGCACCGTCATCGAGAACAAACGCATCGTCGACCTGCCGCTCAACGGGCGGAACTACCTGCAACTGGTCACTCTCAGCCCGAACGTCACTACGGAAGGCGGCGCGGGCGGGGCGGGCGGATTGCAGGGCGGCGCGCGCAGCAATACGTCGCTGTCCATCGCCGGACAGCGCCTTGAATACAATCGCTACACCCTCGACGGCGTCGAGAACACCGATCCTAACTTCAACTCCTATATCATTCAGCCGTCCGTCGACGCGCTCCAGGAGTTCAAGGTGCAGACCGGCATCTACTCCGCCGAATTCGGGCGCGGATCCTCCCAAATCAACGTCACCACCAAGTCCGGCACCAATCAGTATCACGGCGCCGCCTTCGAATTTCTCCGCAATTCCGCCCTCGATGCCCGGCAGTGGCAGCAATCACAGGGGCAGAAGAATCCCTTCCGCCGCAATCAGTACGGCTTCACTCTCGCCGGCCCCGTGGCGATACCGTCCGTCTTCAACGGCAGGGACCGGCTGTTTTTCATGTCGAACTTCGAACAGAACCGCGACCGCACCACGTCCTTTGCCCGCGCCAACGTCGCCACGGACGCCATGCGTAACGGCGATTTCTCCGGACAAAGCCGCATCATCTTCGATCCCCTATCCCGCACCTACAACGACAGCGGCGTGGCCATTGGCGCCACCGCCTTCTCCGGTAACATCGTTCCTAAATCCCGCCTGAATCCGGTATCGCAACGGCTGCTCGAATTCTTTCCCGCCCCCACCGTTCCCGGCGCCAGCCTCGTCAGCAATTACTCCCGCAATGCGAAGTCCACCGTCGATAACACCCAGTTCAACCAGCGCATCGATTGGAACGAAAGCAACAAGTCCAACTGGTTCGGCCGCTTCAGTTGGGGCGATGACCTTCAGTTATCGGGCGGAACCATTCTCACCGACTCCACACAGGTGGCCACCACCGTACGCCAGGCAATGATCTCCAACACGCGTATTCTCAGCGGGTCCACCGTCAATGAAGCGCGCGTTGCCTGGAACCAGTTCAACAACGACATGGTGGGCTACTTCGCCAATACGCGCGACGTCCAGGCCGATCTCAAAATCCCCGGCCTGTTCTCTTCGAGCCCGCTTGCCTACGGCGTCCCCGCCATCGGTCTTGGCGGCGGCATCAACAGCTTCGGCGGCGTCACGCCGTGGGTCACGCGCAACAATTCCTTCCAGTTCATGGACAACCTCTCGCTGATTCGCGGCCGCCACTCCATCAAGATCGGCGGCGAAATCCGCCGCGACCGGTACAACCAGTTCGGCAATCAGAAGGCCACGGGAGAATTTCTCTTCGATGGACAGGCCACCTTCAACCCGGCAAACCGTGGAGCCACCGGCTTCATCTTCGCCGATTTCATGATCGGCGAAACCTCCACCGCCGCGCGTGTCGTCGCCATGGCCAACGCCATGCTGCGCCGCGGTTCCTATTACGCCTACATTCAGGATGACTGGAAGATCACTAACAACCTCACGCTCAACATCGGGCTGCGTTATGAGAACCCGCGCCCATGGCACGACAAGTATCGCGGCATTATCAACGTCCAACTCTTCGATACAGGCGTCAGCGCCGATGGATTCCTTTCCGGGTCGAAGACCCCCATCCTCACTCGCCCCGGCGACGGCGACTTCTACCAGGGCCTCAACTTCCATTTCGCCGACGGCCAGAATATCCAGGCCGGCGACCAGTTCATGGGCCGCGGCCTGGTGAACCCCGACAATAACAACTTCGCCCCTCGCCTTGGCCTTTCTTACAGCCCCACCAGCCGCTGGACGGTCCGCGCCGGGGGCGGCATCTTCTATGTCCAGGATTCCGGCAACCCCACTTTCGATATGGCTCGCAACCAGGGAGGCCGCGATCTGTTCATCACCAACATCGAGCGCCGCAACGCCAGCATGAGCGATCCGTGGGCCTTCGAACGCGCCAGCGCCTCCTGCACAGGATGGTCCGGCACGTGTCTCGTCGGGCCACAGGTTCTCGGCAACATTCAGAACATGCGCACGCCGATGGTGATCCAGTGGCTGTTCAACGTGCAGCGCGAACTGGCCAAAGACCTGGTTTTGGAACTCGGCTACATGGGGAATGGAGGACACAAACTCCCGCGCTTCCGCCTCTACAATCAGCCCATTCTCAAGACCGGCTTCAGCGATACCCGCACTGTGGCTCAGCGCACCCCTTGGCCCAAATTCGGACGCCTTCAGGAAGTGGACGGCGTCGATAATTCCAACTACCATGCGCTCAGCACCAAGGTGACGCAGCGTTTCAACAAAGGGCTCACGTTCATGGTGGGCTTCACGTGGTCGAAGGCTATCGACGGCGGCAGCGCCATCCGCACCAACAGCGGCGATACGCTCTGGCCTGTGAACAGCTACAACCTCGCCGCCGAACGCGGACTCTCCCAATTCCACGTCGGCCGCCGCCTGGTCGCCTCGTATGTATACGAATTGCCCTTCGGCCCCGGCAAGAGGCTGCTCCAGGAGGGTATCGCATCGAAAATTGCCGGCGGCTGGCAGCTCGGCGGAATTGTCACGTTCGCCGACGGTACTCCCCAGAACGTTGCTCAACTCGGCGATACCGCCGCGCTCAACACGCTCGGGAACCAGCCCGACGCCACCGGCATCAGCCCCATTCCGCAAAACCGGTCTGTCAACCAGTTTTGGAACATCGCCGCCATCAATGTAACGAATCCGGAATTCAGTTTCCGTCCCGGCAACATGGGCCGGAACACGCTTCTCCGTCCGGGAACGCGCCAAGCCGACCTCTCCCTCGCCCGGAACATCCGCCTGCATGAGAGCCACATGCTCAACTTCCGCTTCGAAACGTTCAACTCCACCAACCACCCGAATTGGAACGCTCCGGCTTCCGATGCGCGCAGCCCTTCCACTTTCGGCGTCATTACCAGCGCGAAGACCATGCGCCAGTTGCAGTTCGCCTTGAAGTACATCTTCTGAAGCCGGAGGACTTCCGCGGCCGCCGCGCACGCGGCCGCGGATAGTGAAATACTATTCCAATAAGTCCTACACACTGGAGATGCGCCCATGGAGTCTGGTCTTCTTTCCCGCCGCGGCCTGCTCGAACGAACCTGCCTCGGTTTTGGAAGCGTCGTTCTTGCCGACCTCCTCGCCGCTGCCAGTGTTGATACCGCCGCCCGCGCCCTCCCCATCTACAACGACCTCAAGGCCCGCCCCACCCACTTCCCGCCGAAAGCGAAGGCCGTCATCCAACTCGTTCAGAACGGCGGTCCCAGCCAGATGGACCTCTTCGACCCCAAGCCGGAACTCACCAGGCACGGCGGGCAGCCTCTTCCCGGCGGCGTCGAGATCCATCAGCCGAACAACGTCAACGTCCTCCTCCCCTCGCCCTTCGAATTCCGTAAGTACGGCCAGTGCGGCATGGACATCTCCCAGATGCTCCCCCACACGGCGAAAATCGTGGACGATCTCTGCTTCATCCGCTCCATGCACACCGAGCACAACAACCACCTGGAAGGTCTCAACATGCTGCTCACGTGCAAGATCTTCCCCGGCCGTCCGGTGATGGGAGCGTGGATCAGCTACGCCTTGGGCACGGAAAACCAGAACCTGCCCTCCTACGTCGTTCTGCGCGACCCCACGGGATACACTATCGGCGGCAAGCAGCTTTGGGCGAACGGCTATCTTCCGGCGCTTTATCAGGGTGTCGAGTTCAGCATGAAGGGCGCTCCCGTCCATCATCTCAATCCGCCGGAACCGCTCCCCCCGGGAGCCCAGCGCGCGAGCCTCGATTACCTCGCCAAACTCAACGAGCAGCACTTGAGCGAACATCCTGGAGAATCGGAACTCGAAGCCCGCATTCGCAACTTCGAACTCGCCGCGCGCATGCAATTGGCCGCGGGCGAGGTTCTCGACATCTCCCAGGAATCCGAAGCCACCCGCAAACTCTACGGCCTCGATGACCCCGTCGCCGGCAGCTACGGACTGCGCTGTCTCATGGCCAGGCGTCTTGTGGAAAAGGGCGTCCGCTTCGTACAGGTCACCACCAGTCCCGGCCAGCCCTGGGATCACCACAGCCGCATCAAGCAGGACATGCACAAGATCGCCACCGAGGTGGATCAGGGCTCCGCCGCGCTCGTTCAGGACCTCAAGAGCCGCGGCTTGCTCGACAGCACCATCGTCATGTGGGCCGGGGAATTCGGACGCCTCCCTACCACGCAGAATGGCGATGGCCGCGATCACAACCGCAATGCGTTCACCATCTGGTTCGCCGGCGGCGGCTTCAGGAAAGGTCTCATCTACGGCGAAACGGATGATTTCGGCTACAAAGCCGTGGTCAACCGCGTGCCTGTGCCGGACATGATCGCCACCGTGTTCCGCCAGTTGGGGCTCGACCACAAGCGCATCCAGTATCCCTATGGAGGCCGTCTCGAGACGCCTTCCGACGTCACCGTGACCGGAGCCAAAATCAACCAGGACCTCATCAGCTAACCGCCATGCCCCGATTCTTCCTGGCCTTCCTCCTGCTCGCCGCTTCCCTTCCCGCGGCCGATCCCGCGCCCCGATTCGAGAAGGATGTCCTCCCCATCCTCACCCGCTATTGCTTCACCTGCCACGGGCAAAGCTCTCCCAAACTCGGCCTCGATCTGCGTACCGCCGCTTCTACTCTCAAGGGAAGCTTCAATGGGCCGGTGATTGTGAAAGGATCACCCGAACAGAGTCTGCTCTGGCGGAAAGTCTCTTCGCGCGCCATGCCTCCCGCCATTTACGGGCAGAAAGTGCCCGATGCCGATCTCGAAACCATCAAGAGCTGGATCGCCGCCGGAGCCCCGTTTGACGCCCCTATCGGCGCGGTCGCCAAAGAGGCCAGCGAGCAGCGCGCCCGCTTCGAGCATGAACTGGCTCCCATCTTCCGCGCGCGGTGCGTGCAATGCCATGGCGAGAAGAAGCCCATGGCCGGGCTCGATCTCAGTAGTGTGGCCTCCGTGCTCAAAGGCAGCGCCAACGGCCCCGTGATCGTGGAAGGCTTTTCCGAGCGCAGCCTCCTCATCCGGCGTGTGTTGAACCACAGTATGCCGCCCAAGGGCGCGGGCGCCCCGCTCACCGAAGCCGAGATCCGCGCCATTCGCGAATGGGTTGACCGCGGCAACTTCAGCGAGAGCGTTTCCGCCGATTCGCTCGACCGTCCCTTCTCGCCGCTCGAAGCGCCGAGCATTTCCGCCGAACAGCGCCAGTGGTGGTCGTTCCGCAAACCCGTGGCTGCTCCCTTGCCCAAGGTTCAGGCGGCCCGCCGCGTCCGCACCCCCATCGATTCCTTCGTCCTCGCCAAACTCGAATCCAAAGGACTCAGCATGTCGCCGGACGCGCCTGATCTGAAGTTGATGCGCCGCGCGTATTTCGATCTCACCGGCCTGCCTCCCACGCCCGAAGAGATCCGCGCCTTCACCGCCGGCACCGCGCCCGGAGCCTATGAGCGCCTCATTGACCGTCTGCTCGACTCTCCGCGCTACGGCGAGCGGTGGGGCCGCCAGTGGCTCGACGCCGCCGGCTACGTCGATACCACCGGCAAGGACTTCGATCCCAAGAAAACCGAATACGCCACCGGCATGTGGCGCTATCGCGACTACGTCATCGATTCCATCAACAA
This sequence comes from Bryobacterales bacterium, assembly GCA_020847895.1. GTDB lineage: Bacteria > Acidobacteriota > Terriglobia > Bryobacterales > Bryobacteraceae > CADEFT01. Next base: position 1,789 of record JADLBG010000417.1, on the reverse strand, counting down.
AGACAAACCCTGGGACCGGTTCCTCACCGAACAGATCGCCGGCGATGAACTCATCGATTGGCGGTCCGCAAAGCAGTACACGCCGCAAATGCTCGAACTGCTCACCGCCACCGGCTACATGCGAAACATCCTCGACATCACCGAGGAGGACATCAGCAACCTGCCGGTGGAGCGCTACGAAGCGCTTTTCAAACTCGTGGAAAAAGTATCCACCAGCACCCTCGGCCTCACCGTCGGCTGCGCCCGCTGCCATAGCCACAAGTTCGATCCCATCCCCCAGCGCGACTACTACCGCTTCCTCTCGCTCTTCACCACATCCTACAATCCCACCGATTGGCTTCAGCCGCAGAACCGCCACCTCTACACCGTCACCAAATCAGAAAAGGAAGAGATTGACCGCTACAACGCACAGTTCGACGCGCCCATCGCCGAGTGCAAGAAGCAACTGGCCGCCATTCGTAAGCCGTATGAAACCCGCCTCCTCGACGAGAAGCTGAGAACGCTGCCTGAATCCATCCGCGATGACACCCGCGCCGCGCTCGAAACCGCGGAGGACAAGCGCGACGAAGTCCAGAAGTATCTCGCCAAAAAGTTCTCTTCGCTCAAACCGAAAGACGAAGCCGTACGAAAGCTGTTCACCGATGCCGACAAAGATGCCACGGAAAAGGTAGATGCGGAGATCAAGGCTCTCGAAGGCAAGAAAAAGAAGCTCGAAATGGTGCAGGCGCTGTGGGATGTCGGCAAGCCGCCCCTCATGCGCCTTCTCCAGCGCGGCAGCGCCGATGCACCGGGACCGAAAGTTACTCCGGGATTCCTCGAAGTGCTGTGCCCGCCCGGAAAGACTGATGCCACGCGGCCGCAAGACACGCAAGGCAAGTCATCCGGGCTGCGCCTGGCATTCGCGGAATGGCTTACGAGCCCCGAAAATCCCCTTGCCGCCCGCGTCATCGTCAACCGCATCTGGCAGGGCCATTTCGGAGCCGGCATTGTCGCCACCCCGGATAACTTCGGAAAGATGGGCGCGCCGCCGGTGAATCAGGAACTGCTTGATTGGCTCGCCGTTGATTTCATGAAGCACGGCTGGAGCGCCAAGCGCCTCCACCGCCTCATCATGACTTCCACCGTCTACCGCCAATCGGCGCGCCAGGGTAGCGAGGCGTGGGTGGCCAAGGCCAAGACCATCGATCCCACGAACTCCCTGCTGTGGCGCATGAACCTCCGCCGGCTCGATGCCGAGTCGCTGCGCGATTCCGTCATCGCCACTACGGGCAAGCTTGACACCACCGCCGGCGGCCCGGCAATCGCTCTCGAGATGGAACCGGACGGGCTCCAGGTGGTTTCTTCGAAGGAGCCGCCCTCCGCCCGCCGGCGCCGCAGCGTCTATCTGACCTCGCGCCGCACCTATCCTCTCAGCTTTCTCGGCGTCTTCGATTTTCCCGTCATCGACACCAACTGCACCCGCCGCGTCCCCTCGGCCACGCCGCTGCAATCGCTCACCATGATGAACGCCAAATTCGTCTGGGAGGCCGCTGGGGAGCTTGCCTCGCGCGCCGCGCAACTCGCCGGCGCGTCCGATGCGGGCAAGATCGAGGCCGCCTATCTGCTTACGCTCTCTCGCAAGCCCACTGCTTCCGAAATCCGGCTGGGCGAAGAATTCCTCCATCAGCAGCGCGACAACTACCTCGGCGCCAGGAAGCCCGCCGCGGAGGCGATGGTAAAATCATTCCAAAGCTTGGCTCAATCGCTGCTCAGCTCCAACGAATTTCTATACGTCGATTAAGCATTTCAT
>JADLBG010000416.1 GCA_020847895.1 Bryobacterales bacterium | reverse complement strand
GGCCGGAGATGCTGGAGGCGCTGCGGGAAACGGGTTGGACGAACTACAGCCTGTTTCTGCGGGAGGACGGGCTGCTGGTGGGATACCTCGAAACACCGGATTTTGAAGCGGCGCTCCGCGGGATGGCCTCGCGCGAAGTGAATGAGCGGTGGCAGCGGTGGATGGTGGATTTCTTCGAACTGGGGGGCCAGCACGCGGACCGGTCGATGAAGCGGCTCGATGAGGTGTTCCACCTGGACTGATATTCAGGCGCCGGCCGCGGCACGCTTCGATTTTGCCGCCATGGGCAGAGCCTTCAGTTTGATGAGAAAATCGCGGCGGTCCACCAGGTAGTACATCTTGACCCCGCCGTCTCCGCCCGCGAGGTGGTGAGTGAGTTCTTCGAGGATATCAGCGGGGCTGTGAGCCTCAATTCCACACAGGCGCAGATAGCCGGACAGGCGGAGTTTCCTCACCAGTTCGGGCAGCGTCAGGCGGCCCTCGAAGGTCAGCCCGCCGCTCATTCGGGAGCGGCTGAGGATGTACTGCACGGCCATCGCCTCGTGGTAGAGCGGGGAGGCGAGAAAAAGGCGGCGGGTGTCGATTTCCCAACCCTCTTCGAGGCGCACGGAGCGGCGTATGGTGTGGACCTGCGCGAACACTTCGCGCCAGCCTCCCTTGGGGAGTTTGCGCTCGAGGAAGGCCTCCGTGACGGCGGGAATCCAGTCTTCCTGATCGGGCCGGAGGGAGGCCATGCGCTCCAGCCAGGAAAAGAAGGCCTCGTCATGGGAGTGTCTTTCCTCGAGGACGGCGAAGGAGCCCTTTGCGTCCACCAGGGATTTCACCAATTCACGCCGGGGACGATCCGTGGCGCGTCCACCTTCGATGCGGTAAGCGAGGATACGGGCATGCCGTGGGTTGCCCGAGTCGCAGTAGGGGCAGTGGACCTTGGGGCCTGCGGGATGGAAGTATGGCCGGACCGGCGCGTGGCTGGTGAGTTCCTCCACGGTAGGGGTGTAGCTCTTCATTTCCTGTGCGGCTTTTCTTGCGGGAATGCCCAGCACGCGGGTGAAGACGCCGGAGACGCAGGCGAGGCAGACGGTGCGCTCGAAGGGCGTTACCGTGTTCGGCGGGAACAAGGAGAAATCAGGGGGCTCGGCAACAGCAGCTTTCGCCATCGGTCTCCTACTTATTTCAGGGTACGCCAGAGAGGGGCGCGTGTGTAGGGAAAGGCGAGAAGGGGCGCGCCGAGTGGAGCACAGGGTTCACACGGGGGGGGGGGGATTGCGCCACGAGAATCGAAAATATAAAAATCGATAATTTTTATTAATTGACGCCGAGATATTTTGCAAAAATGAGCCTCTTAAGCGCTTGACCGATCGCAAGACCGATATATACTTATCTGAAATTGCGGCCTCCTTCCGCTGGGCTTTGGCCGCGTTTTCTGGATGAGAGGAATCGCCATGTCCCGCTTCGTAACTATCCTCCTGCTCTCGACCGCGATGAGCGCATCTCTTTTTGGTCAGGCCTTCACCGGATCGATTTCCGGTCTGGTGACGGACTCGAGTGGCGCTATTATTGCCGGCGCCGCGATCACCATCACCGACATCGATAAGAACTCCAACTACCGCACCACTTCGAACGCCACCGGCTTTTACTCGGTTTCGCAGCTCCCTCCAGCCAACTATCGTGTGACTTCAGAACTCCAGGGATTCCGCCGGTTTGTCGCCGACCGCCTGCCGCTGACGACACAGCAGCGTGCGACCCTCGATATCACGATGGAAGTGGGCGCCGTCACCGAGCAGGTGGAGGTGACCGCCGAGGCGCAGCTTCTCGAATCCGCCACGGCGACACTCTCCGGCCTTGTCGAGAACAAACGAATTCTTGACCTGCCCTTGAATGGGCGGAATGTCTACTCGCTCGCCGGTCTGGTGCCGGGAGTCTTTCTCGTCAGGCAGACCGGAGGCGTCGCCGATACGTTCACGGCGAACCGGTTTATCGTCAACGGCGGGCAGGAATCCACTTCGGACATCGTTCTCGATGGTGTAACAGCTACGGTGTCGCACAATATCACCAACATCCCCGCCGTCAGCGCGATTCCTTCGGTGGAAGGAATCCAGGAGTTCCGCATTCAGACAAACGCCTTTGCCGCCGAGTATGGACGTTCGGGCGGCGGCCTGGTGACGCTGGTGACCAAATCCGGCACGAACGCCCTGCACGGATCTTTGTTCGAGTTTCTACGAAATTCGAAGCTCGACGCGAACAACTTCTTCGCCAACCGGGCGGGACGTCCTCTGGCCAGCTTCAAGCGCAATCAATATGGCGGATCCTTTGGCGGCCCCATCTCGATTCCGAAGATCTATAACGGCAAAGACAAGACCTTCTTCTTCGTTCTCTACGAGGGGCAGCGCATCCGCGCGGCGAGCATCGCGCAGCACACGGTGCCGAGCGACCTCGAGCGTTCCGGTGATTTCTCGCAGACTTACGCCGTCAACGGGCAGATGCGGCTGATCTACAATCCGCTCACTACGCGTCCCGACCCCTCACGTCCGGGGCGATATCTGCGCGACGCATTTCCGGGCAACCGTATTCCGCTGAGTATGATCAGCCCCGTGGCGCTCAAGTCTCAAGCATTCTATCCGCAGGCGAATTCACCGGGGCTTCCGTTCACCCATCAGAACAACTTGGTGCTTCAGGATGCCTATCCACAACCGCAGGATCGCGTGGAATTCAAGATTGACCACAACTTCAACGACCGCCGCCGGATGTTCGGCCGCTACACTTTCATGGACTCCGTTTATTCCAAGCCGAACTTCTGGGGGAACCTGGCGGACCCGGGCTGCTGCGACCCCATGAACCAGAGGCTTCAGAACCTGGCGCTCGATTACACGGAAAACATCGGCACGACCATGGTGCTGAACCTGCGCTACGGGTTGGGCCGAGTCTCCGGCAACCGGGTTCCCTGGTCTGCCTCCTTCAAGCGCGAGGACGGGTTCAAGGTGGCGGAGCTCGGTCTGCCCGCCTATATCGACAATATTTCCGATCACCGTGTCTTTCCCACCATCACCATTCAGGACATGACGCAGCTTGGGCCGAACGGCGGCGATATTTACTTCATGGGCGACACATCCCATTCGATGATCGTCAACATCTCCCGCGTGCAGGGACGGCATTCGATGAAGTACGGCATTGACGCGCGCTTCAACTACGTCAATTACGGCCAACTCGGTACGCCCAGCGGCAACTTCGCGTTCAACCGTGACAAGACCCAGGGGCCGGATCCGCGCACGCCGACCGCCGCCGGAGGCGCCGGCTATGCGAGTTTCCTGCTCGGGTTCGGAACGGGGAACATCACGCACCAGATCCGGCCGGCGAATTACAACCGGTATTTCGCCTTCTATGTGCAGGACGACTTCAAGGTGAACTCGAAGCTCACGCTTAACGCCGGCTTCCGTTGGGACTTCGAAGGCGGCGTGACGGAACGGTTCGACCGCATTACGGGCATCGACCCCTACGCCAGGAATCCGCTGGCCGATCAGCTCCACATGGATCTAAAGGGGATCGCGCTGTTTGCGGGTGGTTCCCTGGGACGGCGGCAGGTGCGTCCCGTGGTTCCCACGCAAGTGAATCCGCGTTTGGGAATTGCCTATCAGTGGAACGACAAGACGGTGATCCGCACGGGCTATGGGATCTTCTTCGGATTGCCTTCCTATGCCGCCAGCAGCGGTTATACGGGCGGCGCATTTTCGGGCGGGACCACATGGATTTCCACCGTCGATTCCGACGGCATCACACCGTCTCCCACGGCGCCCTGGACCAATCCGTTCCCGAACGGGTTTACGCTTCCGCTTGGGAGCGCCGCCGGACCGAACGCCGCGCTCGGCCAGGGCCTGGGAGGCGGATGGGAGCCTTCGCTGCGCCCCATGTACAACCAGCAGTGGAACTTCACCATCCAGCGTTCGCTGCCGGGCAATGCGGTTTGGGAAATCGCCTATGCCGGCAACAAGGGGACGCGTCTCTCGCAAACGTATCAGTTCAACCAGTTGGATCCCGCGCTACTGTCCATGGGGGACCAGTTGCTGCAACAGGTGCCGAACCCTTTCTATGGGATCATCAACCCCGCCTTCGCTCTGGGAGCGCCCACGGTGCAGCGCGGAAACCTGCTGCGTCCCTATCCGCAATACGCCGGGGTCAGCGCCACGAACGCCGGGTGGGCCAATTCCAACTACCATGCCTTGCAGAGCCGTTTTGAGAAACGCTTCTCGATGGGGTTGAGTTTTCTTGCCTCGTACACGTTCTCGAAGACCATTACCGACGCGGCCGACGGACTCTGGAACCGGGCGGACCTGATCCGCTCCTACTACTGCCGCTCCTGCGAGCGCGCGGTGTCATCCTACGACCAGCCGCATCGCTTCGTTGCCAACAGCACCTACGAACTGCCCTTCGGCAAGGGCAAGGCTTTTGGCGGCAGTTGGAACCGGACGCTGAACGCCATCGCCGGGAACTGGCAGGTGAACGGCATTCTGACGCTCTCGCAAGGGCTGCCGCTGTTCAATTTCAGAACTCCTGATCTCCAAGGAATCTAAGATGACCCCAACTTGTAGATGAGCTTCAACTCGGTACCGGGAAAAATGGTCTCGGTGGCGTTGAGCTGCTCACAAAGGTTACGGACGGCCTGGTCGT
>JADLBG010000415.1 GCA_020847895.1 Bryobacterales bacterium | reverse complement strand
GGCAAAATCAGCACCGTGGCTGGTGGAGGAGCCCTCGCCGTGGGAACTATCCCGGTGCTTGCCGCCGCGGCTTCTCTGAAAGCCCCGCGGAATCTCGCCGTAGACACTGCCGGCAACCTCTACATCGCTGATTTCCTCGACCACCGCGTCCTGCGCCTCGGAGCCGATGGAAACCTCACCGCGGTTGCCGGAAACGGCTCGGCTGGCCCCGCCGCCGATTTCGCCGGAGCCCTTGCCGGATCACTCGCCTATCCCGCCGGCATCTTCCTCGACAGCGCCGGGGTGCTCTACATCGCCGATAGCGGCAACCACGCCATCCGCATCGTCGCCGCCGGGCTGATGACCACGGTCCGCGTTCAAAACGCCTCGTCCTTCCTCAACCTCCCGGTCAGCGTCTGCGCCGACCCGGCGCGCAACCTCTACGTCGCCAGCAGCGGGTTTGACGAAGCCGTGCGCATTACCCCCGCCGGCGTGGCCACCGTCCTCGCGGCCCATGCCCGCGACCTCGCCTTCGACGCCGCGGGCAATCTGCTCATCGCTTCCGGCACTTTTGTCCGCAAGCTGTCGCCGTCGGGAATGCTCAGCACCGTCGCCGGCGCCGGAGGGCAGTTTCGCGGCGAAGGCGTGCCTGCAACGGACGCTCTGCTCTTCGGCCCAAGCGATGTCAAAGTCGATTCCACCGGGGCGCTGCTCATCACCGACACGCAGAATCACCGCCTGCGCCGGGTCTCGGCCGGCATCATTTCCACCATCGCGGGAAACGGAGAAGCCGGCACGGAGACCCTCTCCAATCCGCGGGCGGCCGCCATTGACCGGGCGGGCAACATCTATATCGCCGATACCGGCAACCACCGCATTCGCCGCCTTTCGCCCGATGGGCAGTTGACCACCATTGCCGGTACAGGTGTGGCGGGGTTCAACGGAGAAGCCGGCGACGCGCTCCGCATCCAGCTCAGCTTCCCTTCCGGAGTTGCCGTTGACCCGTCCGGCCAACTGCACATCTCCGATACCGGCAACCATCGCATCCGTCGGCTCACCGCAAACGGCTCGCTGGTCACCGTCGCCGGAACAGGGCTCAAGAGTTTCTCCGGCGATGGTCTAGGCGGCCTGCTGGCCAGCTTCGATACCCCCCGCGGCATCGACTTCGACAAAAGCGGGAACCTCTACATCGCCGATTCGGGCAACCACCGCATTCGCAAGATGGCGCCCTCCGGCATTGTCACCACCGCAGCCGGAAACGGCCAGACCTCCGTGCTCAACCTGCCCTCCGGCGTCGCCGTCTCCGATACCGCGCTCTACATCTCCGATACCGGCAATCACCGCATCTGTCTGCTTCCTGTCGGCGGCGCTCTCCAAACCATCGCCGGAGCCGGAACGCCAGGCTTCGACGGCGACAAAGGCCCCGCGCGCTCCGCCCACTTCCAGGAACCGGCGGGTATCTCCCTCGACGCCTCCGGAAACATCTATGTCGCCGACCGCGCCAACCACCGCATTCGCAAACTGACACCCACGGCCGCCTCCCCCGAGGTTCCTCCAGTGGAGCTATCCGCAATCCGCGTTTCGAATGCGGCCACGCTCGACACTACCGCCGTCGCGCCCGGAATGCTGGTCACCATTCAAGGCGCATCCGTGGGCCCCGCCTCGCCTTCGAGCGGCGTAGTGGGGTCCACGGGAATCCTCGAAACTACGCTCGGCGACTCAGAAGTGCTCTTTGACGGAAAAGCGGCGCCCATTCTCTATGCGCAGGAGAACCTCATCAACGTCCAGGCGCCCTACCACATCAAGGGGCAGACTTCGCTGGTCGAGGTCCGCCGCGCGGGACTCCCAATCGCCCAGACTACGGTGAAACCAGCCGCCGTCGCCCCGGGAATCTTCACGTCCGGCGGCGGCGCCGGCCCGGCTACCGCGTTCAATGAGGATTACACCATCAACACCAGTGCTAACCCGGCCGCGCGCGGATCCCTCGTTACGTTCTACGCCACGGGCGAAGGAATCACTGACCCGGCAAGCACCGATGGCAAACTCGCCACCGCTCCCTATCCCGTTCCTCTCGCCCCGGTACAGGTGACCATCGCCGGCCAACCCGCGGAATTGATCGCCCTTGCCTCGGGCGCCACCAGCCCCGGTGTCCTGCAACTCACCGTGCGCATCCCCGCGCAGGCGGCGTCAGGCGCACAGCCGCTCATCCTCACGGTCGGCGGAACCGCTTCGCAGGCGAACGTGACGCTGTTTATCAGGTAAGGGGAACGGGCTGCCGTTCCCAGACCCGCCGCGGGACCCCCCGGTCGCGATCCTTCACGCGGTCATAGAGGTGCAACTCATTCACCGTCCCCAAAGACTGGTTGTACAAGCTCACCAGCCCCAGCCCTTCGCGCAGGTCCTCTTCGAAGTTGTGCAGCGCATGCAGGTGAGCGGCCGTCGCCGGAGCGCGCTTGCCGCCCGGCGTCACCCAGAACTTCTGATATCCGCCATCGCACAACAGGGCGATCTCCGCGCCTAACAGCACCCCTGCCTTGGAGACGTGCGGCGGCGCGCCGGCTGCCTTTTCCGTCACCACCGCGGCGCATCCGCCCCGGCTCACGCGCATCCCGCCGCCGGTCTCCGGCTGCACCGTGAAACCCTGCTTGCGAAGCCCGTCCATCAGTTCGGAAAAGGCGGGCGCTTGCGGCTTTTCGTGGCGAAAGAACATAAGTCCTCATTGTAACTTGGGGAACCTCTCCCGGGCTATGTTAGGATGCCAGGGTGCCTTACCTGATTGCCCTGGACGAGGGAACCACCAGCGCTCGAACCGTTCTCTACAACGAGCGCGGAGAGAGGCTCGCCATGGAGTCGCGCCCCATCGACAGCGTCTATCCGCACCCGGGCTGGGTGGAGCAGGACCCCATGCAGATCTGGAGCGCGCAGATGGAATCGGCGCGCTCCGTGTTGGACCGCACGGGCATTCCCGCTTCCGCCGCCGCCGGCATCGGCATCACCAACCAGCGCGAGACCACCATCGTCTGGGACCGCGCCACCGCAAAGCCCGTCTCCCCCGCCATCGTCTGGCAATGCCGCCGCACCGCGCAAACCTGCGCGAAGCTGGCGGCCTCGCACGGCGCAATGATCACCGCCAAAACCGGACTGGTGGTGGACGCCTACTTCTCGGGCAGCAAGATCCACTGGATTCTCGAGAACATTCCGTCCGCCCGCCAGCGCGCGCGCAACGGGGATCTGCTCTTTGGCAACGTCGACACCTGGCTCATCTGGAAGCTCACCAACGGCGCCGTCCACGTCACCGACTCTTCCAATGCCTCCCGCACCATGCTGTTCAACATCGAAACAGGCGATTGGGATGACGATTTACTCTCCCTCTTCGATGTCCCACGCGCCATGCTTCCGCGCGTGGTTTCATCCAGTTCCTTCGTTGCTCACGCCGCCTCCGAACATCTCGGCGCGGATGTCCCCGTGACAGGCATTGCCGGCGATCAGCAAGCCGCCCTCTTCGGCCAGGCCTGCTTCCGTCCGGGTCTTTCGAAGAACACGTACGGCACGGGATGCTTCTGCCTGCTCCACACCGGCGCGACTCGCCCGGTTTCCCGGAACCGCATGCTCGCCACGCGCGCCGCGCAGGTGGACGGACCGCAGTTCGCCATGGAAGGGGCCGTTTTCATCGCCGGAGCCGCCGTGCAATGGCTCCGCGACAAGATGGGCCTCATTGCCCACGCCTCGGAATCGGAGGCGATCGCCTCCTCGGTTTCCGGCAATGCCGGCGTCTATCTGGTCCCCGCCTTCGTCGGGCTCGGCGCTCCCCACTGGGATCCCGCCGCCCG
>JADLBG010000414.1 GCA_020847895.1 Bryobacterales bacterium | reverse complement strand
TGGCCGGATCAAAGACGTTGCGGCCAGAGGCGGTGAAGTCACCAGCCCGCATGCGGTCGGGAGCTACGTTTGCGAGGCCCTGCAATGTTTTCTCCTCGCGTAGGGTCTCGAAGTTCGACATGAAGAAGAGTTTGTCGCGTATGAGGCGGCCTCCGAGCGTGAACCCGAACTGGTTACGCAGGAACGGATTCTTGTCGCCGACCTTCTTGTACTCTTTCGCGTCCAGACTGTCACTGCGGACGAATTCGAACACCGTTCCGTGGAAGTCATTGGCGCCGGCCTTGGTGGCTACGTTGATCTGCACGGCGGCGCGGCCGAATTCGGCGGAATAGACGCCGGTCTCCACCTTGAATTCCTGCAATGCGTCGATGGAAGGCTGGAGGGCGTAGATGTTGTAGCTCATGTCGGTGTTCTCGAGTCCGTCGAGGGTGTAGTGGTTGAACTGATTTCGCGCACCGGCCACCGAGAGCGATTTTTCCGTTCGTGTGCCGCCCTTGCGCGCCGCGGCTTCGCCGCCCGCTCCCTGCTCGGCAGAGACGTTCGGGCTCAGGGCCACCATCTGCAAATAGTTCCGGCCATTCAACGGAAGTTCCACGATGCGGCGGTTGTCGATCACCGTCCCAACCGTTCCGCTCTCGGTAGTGAGCAGCGGTGCGCCTCCCTGAACCTCGATAGACTCGGAGACGCTGCCGACTTCAATGATGAAGTTCACGCGCACAGAGTCGGCTACCTGAAGACGTACGTCGCCGCGCGTTGCCGCTTTGAATCCTTCCTTTTCCACCCGGATGGAGTAGACTCCAGGCGGCAGGAAGGGCGCGGTGTAGTTGCCGGTTTCATTGGTTTCGACACGGCGCACCTGACCCGTGGCGGTGTTGGTCACCACAACGGCGGCGGCGGCGACGACAGCGGTAGTGGAATCTGTAACGGTACCGGTAATTTCTCCGAAGGTTTGGGAGAACGCGGGGACGGCGAGAATCGATAAACCGATAAGGCGAGCGAGAAGTGGCAGTTTGTGCATTGATGGCTCCGGATGGGGAGAGAGTCTATCAATGCAGGGGAGAGAAGTCAAATGCTTTCATCGCTTAAGCGATGAAAGCGTGAGGTACTCGGGAATCAGTTCTCTCTAGCGCCGCCAACCGCCCCGCCCGCGGAATCCTCCTCCGAATCCACGGTAGAACCGGGGCCCGGAGAAGTAGTAGAAGCTCGGTCCCCAGCCGTAGTAATACGGCGAGTAGAAGGGCGAGTAGAAGAACGGATCGTAACCGTAGTAATAAGGAGACGGCGGCGCCGGCCGCGAAACCCGCTGCTGCAGACGCGGCTCAAAGTCCTGCTGCCTCACGGACTGGAAGGCTTGCGCGGAATTCTCGGTGTTGATGGTGAGCGGAGCAAGGGTTCGGAATGTAAGAACGGCTTCGGGATAGATTTCGGTGGCTCGTCCGCGCGTCAGCAGAACGCCGATGGTGGAAGCGGCGGCGCCGGCAATGGCACCCATGCCCGCGCCGAATCCGCCGGCGGCGGCAGCGCCTATGGCGGCGCCGGTTCCGGTGGTGACTCCAATCGCAGTGGCATCACGGCCCTTGGATGTGCCGCCGTTGTATTCCACCAACTGAGAGCGAATCGGGAGTTGCTGTCCGTCGACGAGGCTGATTTCCGTCAGTTCGATACCAAGCCGGGAAGTGCCTTTGGAGCGGCCGGCCTTTTCGGCTTCGGCAACGCGTCCGGCGATCGTCTGTCCGCGGCGCGCCACTACGAGTCCGTTGACGACGAGGGGCTGAACCAGTGTTCCCGTGAAGACATCGCCGGGCTGGTTGTGGTCACTCGAGATGGGCTGGTCCACGCGAACCTTCAACCAGGTTCCGGCGGGCATGATGAGTTGCGAGGGAGGGGGTGCGCCCTGCTCGGCGGGTGGGGGTTCGGGCGTGGCGGGTTCTTCGTTTGCAACAGCGGAGTTGCCGGGAGGTGGTGGGGCATCTTTCCGCGGCATGGCCTCCCCGAATTTCCGCCAGCCTGTTGCCGGGGGCGGCGATGACGGATCCGGCTGCTGCGCGTAGACCGGAACCAGTTCCGCAAACAAGCCCGCCAGCACGAGGGGAATTAGAAATGTTTTCTTTGTGCCCATACCGCTTCTTCGAAAAGCAATTACCGTGCCAAGCTGTAAGTGTTTCTTAATCAATCGGTAAACAGTCGGCTCCATGGCTCAGATCGGCCAGAGTGGTTGGTTTCAGCCACCACTCAACGGCCCTGCTGCTTCAGCATATTGAGATAGGCCTGCTCCCGTTCCTCGACGTATGCCCTGTAACCGGCAGGGTCCACAAACGGGTTCCTGGACGGGTCCTTGTGCATGAGCGCAACCTTCTCCACCATGCCGTAATAGACGCCGTGGGCGCCGAGAAAAATGTCGCAGTGCAGGGCTTTCAGCACTTTGAATGTGCGCGCGTAGTCAGCGGCCATCCCGGGGTAGGCTTTGTTGTTCACCAACTGAAAGCCGGGGTTCACATTGGGACTACCCACGATAACGACATCGTAGCTGTTACCGCGATCCTTGGCTTTCATGGTCCAAGTGGTGCAGCCGCGCGTGTGTCCCGGCGTGAGATGGGCCGTGAGGGTCACTCCGCCAAGCGTCACCGTATCGCCGTCGTTCAACACCCGGTCCACCTTGCAGGGCTTCCAGCCGCCCTTGTACAGGTACTGTCCCTCTCCGCCCGATTCCACTACCTTTTCGTCCCCTTGCATGATGTACACCTTCGCCCCGGTCAATTCCTTCACCAAGGCGTTGCCCTCGACATGATCGCCATGCGCATGACTGTTGAGCAGAATCTTCACATCGGTGAACTGGAAGCCAAGCTTTTCGACGTTGGCGCGGATGATGGGCACCGTACGCTCAAAACTCGAGTTGATGAGGATATGTCCCTGGCTGGTCGTGATGAGGTAGGTGGAGAGGCCCTTGGAACCGACGTAGTAGAGGTTATCCGCAATTCGATGAGGCGGGAAGGGATCGTCCCAATCAT
>JADLBG010000413.1 GCA_020847895.1 Bryobacterales bacterium | reverse complement strand
TCGGCGCCACCAGCGGATCGGCGGCTTTCGGCTGGCTGACGAAGTTGGCGGCGCAAAACGGGCAGGAACCGGTCATTTCGGCGGGTTCGCACTGAATGGTGGACCCGCAGGAGGCACAGGTGATCTGGACCGCGGTCTGGGAAATTTTTTCCAGGCGCGAAGAGTCTTCATACTGACCGTAGGGAATCTCCTGGACAGCCTCGTTCACCTGGCGGGAAATCGCCTGGGTGGCGCCGCAGTACGGGCACTTCAAGGCGCCCGCCTTCGGGTCGAACTCCATGTCGGCGGAGCATCCGGGACACTTGAAGCGCTGCACGGAGGGGGATTGTTCGGCGGGCATGGGTCAGCGATGGACTGGTCCGTATCGTAGCAGGCGGAAGAATGGGCTGTCCAACGGGAAGGCGCATTGTAGGCAAGGCGCAGGCTGCTGCCAGCGACAGCATTGACAGGCATTGGATTTTATCGACTTGCAGCTTCGAAACGGAGTTCATTTGCGCGGCCGCGTGCAACTCAAAGGCCGTCCGGAGAGCAATGATGAGCCGGCGCTGCCGGTGGAGAACATGCAACTCCACCTTTCGCCGCTGGTCCGCGCGCCCTTTGTCACCGAATCTCCGGTTGGCGTGGATGGCAAGACCGGGACTTTCGATGTCGAAGGCGCGATACCTGACCGCTACCGGCTCATTTTGTTCAACGCGCCCGCCGGATACAAGATGGCGGAAACGGAGTATGACGGAACACTCTGCGCGAACGGTATCCTGGCTATTGATCCGAACGCGAACCATCACCAACTGCGAATCAAACTGGCGCCGGCCACAGGTTCGCTTGCGATTACAGTGGTCGATGGTACGCGGCCCGCGGCCGCCGCGACAGTGCTGCTCGTACCGGATGCTGTGGACGATCAGGCTTTCTACACCTCTCTGCGGCAAGCTACGGCGGACCGCGAGGGACGCGTCACCATCGGTCAATTGCTTCCCGGCGCTTACCGGGTCTTCGCATACACCAACGGTTCGGTGTGGGCGAGCGACCCGTACCTCAAACAGAGAGTGCTTGGGGGTCACAAGGTGCAGCTCTCGGAGAATGAGGCAGCAACGGTTGACTTGCACCCTCACAGCTTGAAGTAAGTTTCGCGCCTATTGCAATCGCCCTACCCCCTCTGTATAATTTGAAGTTCATGCATCTCCACACCTTCGGCTTTCGATTTTGGGACTCGACCTGACCGGCTGAGTGGTGTTGGATTCGGATTGAGCAAGTTCTGGTAAAATCAACCCACTCGAAAGAGTGGGTTTTTTCTTTCGCCGAAGACAGGGGCGATGGTTGTAAGGAGTATAGAGATGATTGTTTCCATGAAGCGCTACGCCACCAAGGCCGAGATCGAAACCGTCTGCGAACGGATCCGGGAATTCGGCTACAAAATCCATGCCATCGAGGGGGAAGAGCGAGTGGTCATCGGCGCAGTGGGAGTTGGTGACGTCACTAACTGTCTCGAATCGCTCGAGGCGCTTCCCTGCGTCGAGAAGGCGGTGCGCATCTCCGCGCCCTACAAGTTCGTGAGCAAGGAGTTCCGCTCGACGCGCACGGTGATCCGCATCAATAACGGAACAGGGTTGGAGATCGGCGGGGATGAATTCACGGTGATGGCGGGTCCCTGCTCGGTGGAAAGCGAAAAGCAGCTCATGGAATCCGCCATTGCCGTTTCGCGCGCGGGCGCCAAGGTGCTTCGCGGCGGGGCTTTCAAGCCGCGCACGTCCCCTTATGATTTCCAGGGTCTCGAGGAGGAAGGGCTCAAACTGCTGAAGAAGGCGCGCGAAGCGACGGGGCTTGCCATTATTACGGAAGTGATGAGCGACCGCGACGTGAGCCTGATCGCCGAATACTCCGACATCATGCAGGTGGGCGCGCGCAACATGCAGAATTTCGCTTTGCTGAAGACGCTCGGCAAGTGCCAGCGTCCCGTACTGCTCAAGCGCGGCATGAGTTCCACGATCAAGGAACTGCTGATGTCCGCCGAGTACATCGTCGCCCACGGAAATCCCAACGTGATACTGTGCGAGCGGGGCATTCGCACCTTTGAAACGGCCACGCGCAATACGTGCGACATCGCCGCGGTGCCGGTTCTGAACGAGTTGACGCAACTGCCGGTGATTCTTGACCCGAGCCATGCGACGGGTAAGCGCAGTCTCGTGCCGGCGCTCTCCCGCGCGGGGGTGGCGATCGGGGCGGACGGGATCATCGTGGAAGTCCACCCGTGTCCTGAGAAAGCCGTCAGTGACGGCGCGCAATCGCTTCACCTGGAGGAATTCGACCGCATGATGAACGATCTGCGCGGCTACATCGCACTGTGGAAGCAATCACGGATGGCCGAAGCAGCCATGGTCTAGTCACATTCCGTGCCTCGGTTGAAATCGTGGACATGGCCGGTGCTCGCGCTGGCCGGCGTTATTGCCGCCGCCGGGGTGTTCTTCCTGCTGCGCTGGCAGCGAACCCCGTCACCTGGTGAACTCTATGCGCGCATCCCGCAAGATGGGCGTGTCATTACGTTTATCGACGTTCGCGTCCTGAGGATGGGCGGAATTCTCGATCTGCTCGCAGGGGGCAAGAGCGGCCCCGAGGAGCCTGACTACCGGCAATTTGTCGCCGATACGGGTTTCAACTACAAAAGAGATCTCGACCAGTTGCTGATCGCCTCCGTCAAGGGCGAGACGCACGCGTGGCTGAACGGCCGCTTTGACTACTCGAAGCTGGAAGCCTATGCGCGCAAGCAAGGCGGGGCCTGCGCGAGCGGCGTCTGCCGTCTTAGCGGCAGTACACCGGGGCGGTACCTCTCCTTCTCCCGTTACCGCGCGCACACCATCGCCTTTGCGAGCAGCGCGGACCCGGAAGCCGTCAAGCGCCTGCTGGCTGAGCCTTCCGCTCTGCCCCAACCATCTCTCCCCCCGCAACCGGTCTGGTTCGTCCTTCCCACGGCTGTACTGAAAGATGAGTCTCTCCTGCCCACGGGGACACACACGTTTGCCACGGCGCTCACCGACGCCCAGCGAGTGACTCTGGCCCTCGGGCCTCGAGAGCAGCGTTTTGAAGCCTTTCTCGACGTCAGCTACCAGAATCCCGATCAGGCTCGCCAGGCGATGCGGGAACTTCAGGCGGCCACGACGCTGCTCCAACGCATGATCGCGCGCGAGCACAAAGAGCCTAACGACCGCGACTTGAGCGGCATCCTCACGAAGGGCGAATTCCGCGCCGAAGGCGCCCGGCTCAGCGGCAAATGGCCGATTGAACGGGCGTTTCTGGAGAGCCTTACCGCGCCCGGAACGCAGCCATGATTCCAGGCGTGCTTTGCGCCGGCAACATCGTGATGGACGTGCTCACGCGTCCGGTGGATGAGATTACCTGGGGCGGCACGCGATGGGTGGAATCCATCACGCAGGCGCTCGGGGGAAACGGCGCGGCCACCAGCGCGACGATTGCGATGCTTGGCGTCCCAGCACGACTCATTGGCGCCGTGGGAGATGATCTATTGGGAACGGCGGCGCTCGCCCGGTTGAATGAATGTGGGGTCGACACCCGGCTGATCGAACGGCTCCATTCCAACACGGCCACTTCCGTTGCCCTCGTCCGATCGGACGGCACTCGCGCCTTTTTGCACCAGCCTGGGGTTGGCCGGCTGATCTTTTCCGATCCCATTCCGCTTACGCCGCAAAACACGGCTGGATGCGCGCGGTTCCATATCGGCAATCCGTTTTCCCTGCCGCAATTGCGGCCGAGAGTACCCGGCCTGCTGCGGGATGCCGCCGCGCTCGGGCTCTCCACGTCGCTCGATACGGCGTGGGACGCGCTGGGGGAATGGATGAAGGTGCTCGCGCCCAGCCTGCCACACGCGGGGATTCTCTTCAGCAATGAGGACGAGGCGCGCATGCTCACCGGGACCGCGGATCCTTCGCTGGCCGCCGCGCGTCTGCGCGAGGCGGGCGCCACGAACATCGTTCTTAAACTGGGGGAGAACGGGTGTGCCGTATTCACTTCCGAGGGCGAATGGCATGTTCCCGGTTATGCAGTCACTGCCATCGACTCCACCGGCGCGGGCGATTGCTTTGCGGGAGCTTACCTGGCGGCTCTGCAGAGGAACCTGCCGCACGCGGAGGCCGCGCGCATCGCCAACGCTGTTGGGGCGCTGAATGTACAAGCCATGGGCGGAACGACAGGATTGCTCAGTTGGGAGGAGACGCTCGCGTGGATGGCGACGGCGCGGCAACGAGCGGATGTATAATTCAGTGCTCGTCCATGGTGTTCAGCGAATCATGAATGGCCGTCCGCGATTCGGTGATCAGTTCCTCCTCGGAGAAAGCGATCTCAACTTCTCGAGAAGCTCCTCGACGCGAATCGGTTTCGAGAGGTAATCGTCCATGCCGGCCGCAATACACCTGTCGTGATCACCTTTCATCGGGTGCGCGGTCATCGCGATGATCGGCGTCCGCTGCTGCCCGGAAAGCTCGTGCGCTCGAATCAGCCGTGTGGCCTCGAGTCCGTCCAGGTTCAGAACTCCTGATCTCCAAGGAATCTAAGATGACCCCAACTTGTAGATGAGCTTCAACTCGGTACCGGGAAAAATGGTCTCGGTGGCGTTGAGCTGCTCACAAAGGTTACGGACGGCCTGGTCGT
>JADLBG010000412.1 GCA_020847895.1 Bryobacterales bacterium | reverse complement strand
TTGATGGGGCTCCGGCCCTTGTGGCTGGACGAAATTCTGCAACTGTTGGGGACCACGGAGCGCAGCACGGGCAAACTGCTCGAATGGGTGGCGTTGAATCCGGGAGGGGCTCCATTGGGATACCTGGGGCAATGGGTAACCTTACGGGCATTGGGGTATTCGGTGGAGGCGGCGCGGTTGCTGCCGGCCTGCTGCGGTGCAGGCGCCGCTCTGGCTTTGCTCGGTCTCTCGAGGCGGCTGCGGCTGCGGTGGGGGTTGGCGGCCATGGCGCTGTTCGCAATCATGCCGCTGCAATTCCGTTATGCGCTGGAGGCCCGGCCTTATTCGCAGGGGATGCTGCTGAGCGTGCTGGCCACGATAGGGGCAGTGGCCCTGAGCCGGCGTCCCGACTGGCGGCGCGGGACGGCGTACGCCGCGGCAGTGACGGCAGGGCTGTTCACGCAGCCCTACACGTTGTTTGTCGCGATGGGGCACCTGTTGTGGTTCGCCTGTTGGGACGGACCGCGGTGCGTGAAGGCCCGGTGGTGCGCAACTGCCGCCGTGGCGGGCGCGGCGGCGCTGGCGGCGCCGTGGTTCCTGTACGCGCAGTCATCATGGAGCGCGCAACTCAAGTACACGATTCCGCCTCGAACCTTGCTGCCGGCGCTAAGGGAGATGAGCGGCGGCGGATACGTCCTGACGGTGCTGGTGCTGCTGTTGGCATTGGCGGGGGTGCGGTCCGCGGCCGTCCACTACAAGACGCGCCTGCTGCTGTTCTGCTGCACGGTGATGCCCGCGCTGGGAGCGTTCGCCGCGGATGCGGCGTTCGGGTATTTCTTTGCGATCCGGCAGTTCCTGTTTCTGCTGCCGGGGCTGGTGTTGCTGGCGGTGGAGGGATTGCGGTGTTTGTATAAGAGGGATGTGTGGCGGGCGCGGGTGGCGGGAACGGCTATGTTGTGCCTGGCGATATGGAACGACGCCGCGCTGTTCCGGAAACCGCGCGAGGACTGGGCCTCGGCGGCGCGGGTGATGGAGCGGGCGGAGGTGAATTGCGTGACGGTGGTTCCGGAGTCCTCGCTGGCACTCTATCGCTTTTTCGCTCCGTCCCTGCGAAGGTGTACGGCGGAGAGGGAGTGGCGGAGCATGGCGATGGCGGTGACGCCCTACAGTTCCTTGGCCGACGACAGGCGGATGTTGGATGAGTATCTGAGGCAGGGTTTCCGGGTGACGCGGGTAGAGTATGTAGGGCGGAGTTGGATCCGGATACTGGAGTGGGAGACGGCGGATACCCGGAGGCGAGGCGGCTCACCGGGAAACAGCGGCGGGCGAGCGGATTCAGCGGGCCAGACGGTGAGGAGGACATCGGCGGTGTGGGTCACCGGCGGATCCCCATGCAGAACGGGTCGCGAGGGTCGAGGAGGAGGGTGGACTCCGCGTTCACGTAGGCGGAGCCTTTGATGGTAGGCAGCACATGGCCATCGGCGGCGGGACGGTAGGAGGCTTCGAAGAGGCTGCCGGCGATGCTTTCCTGACGCCAGACTTCGCCTTCGCCGAGTCTGCCGTCGGCGGCGAGGCAGGCGAGTTTGGCGCTGGTTCCGGTGCCGCAGGGAGAGCGGTCGTAGGCGAGGCCGGGGCAGAGGACAAAGTTCTTGCTATCCGCGCCGGGTAGTTGCGGAGGGCCGAAGAGTTCGATGTGGTCAATGGGGCCGCCGTTCGCGGCGGTGATGTGGTTGCGCTCGAGCGCGTGGCGGATGCGCGTTGCGCAGTGCGTGAGGCGTTCGACGTTGTCGAGGGCGATCCGCTGACGATGATCGTTGACGAGGAAGAACCAGTTGCCGCCCCAGGCGATGTCGCCGGTGATGGGGCCGTAGTCTTCGACCTCGATGGAGACACCGGTGGCGCCGCGATAGCTGGGCACGTTGACGACGCTGACTTCGCCTGATTCGTGGAGGACGCCTCGGACAACGCCGGCGGGGGTTTCGATGACGTGCTCGCCGGGGCGGATGCGGTTGAGGTGAGCGAGGGTGACGATGAGGCCGATGGTCCCGTGGCCGCACATGCCGAGGTAGCCGACGTTGTTGAAAAAGATGACCCCGGCGGCGCTGCGCGGATCGACGGGCCGGCAGAGAATAGCGCCGACGATGACATCGGAGCCGCGGGGTTCGTTGACGACGGCGGAACGGAACTCGTCGTGATGGGTGCGGAAACGCTGGAGCCGTTCGGCCATGGGGCCGGCGCCGAGATCCGGCCCGCCGGCGATGACGATTCGAGTGGGTTCGCCTCCGGTGTGGGAATCGACGACAGAGACGCGTAGCATGGCGGCGCTCAGCGGGCGGCGGTTGCGAGGTTGGGCCGGGTGGCGAGGGCGCGCGGATGATGGCGACGCGCTCGAGGTCTTCGAGGGGGAGGCGCGGCAGGCCGCCGGTAGAATTCGCGGGCTTCCCGCCAGCGGCCGGAAGCGACGAGATCCCAGAGGGCGTTTTCCGCGGGGAAGGCGTTGACGGGGCATGAAACCCGGCACTGAACGCCGGGCAACACGCTTTCGAGCATGAGACGGCCGGCGCCGCTGAAGAGAATGTAGCGGTTGCCCAGGAGGTTGACGGCGTCAGTGATGCGACGCGCGCCGCCGGAGGATTCCTTGATGGCGGCGAGGGTGGATTCGGGGGTAAGTTCGGCGAACATCTCCGGGGTGAGCACGGGGAGAACTTCGCTCCCGTTCACGTTCATGGTTTTTCTCCGGCATGAGGAGTGACGAAGCGCTGCGAGCCCATGTGAATGACCTCCATGGCGCGGAGACCGTCGTTGTGGGTGACGGAAAACGGTGCTCCGGTGTTGCAGCGCTCGACGAATTCGGCGACTTCAGCTTTGTAGGCGTGGCCGAAGCGGTCGACGAATTCGGGCAGGCGCTGGCCGTAGTCGCGCTGTTTATAGATCTGGTGGGCGATGGTTTCGCCGCGGCCGTAGGCTTCGACGGCGATGTCGCGGGGTTTCTGCTCGAAGCGGCCGACGTGGATCTGCCCTTTCTCGCCGAAGATCCAGGTTTCGACGCGATAGCCGGAGACGTGATTGCGCGTCACGGAGACCTGGGCGGCAAGTTCGGAGGGGAACCAGAGGTAGAGGAAGGCGTCGTCGTAGTCTTCCACGGCGGTACTGAGTTTGCGGCTGTAGAGGCAGTTTCCGATAGCGGCGGCTGCCGTGGGAGTCTGGCCGAGGAGCCAGAGGATTTCGTCCACGTTGTGCACGGACATATCGGCGAGGATGCCGCCGCTCACGTAGCCGTCGGGGGCTGGATTCGAATCTTCGAGAATGGAGACGACTTTGAAGACGCGGCCGATGGCTCCTTCTTCCATGAGTCTCCTGGCGTGGCGGAGCGGGGCGTCGAAGCGGCGCTGGAAGGCGATCATCACGGCATTCGGGTGATGGGCGTCGAGGTCGCGGGCAAATTCGCGGTCTTCTTCGAGGGAGCCGGTGAGAGGCTTTTCGAGCAGGACGCGGTGGCCGGCGGCGACGAGTTCGGCGGCGTTCGAGCGGTGGCAATCGGTGGGGGTGGCGATGAGGCTTGCTTCCGCGGCGCCGGATTCGAGCATGGCGGCGATGCTGGGGAAGGGACGGACCGGGGTGCTCTGCGATCGGGAGAGGCGGGCGGCGGCGGCTTCGGCGCGGTCCATGCGCGTGTCGACGACCGCGGAGAGGCGGCAGGCTCCGCTTTCGTTGGCGACTTCCTGAACGTGGAGAGAGTGGAGGACGCCGATGCGTCCCTGGCCGATGACGGCCATTTGGAGAGGATTGGGCATAAGGAGCATCTTCCTACAGATGAGGTTCTTCACGCTGGATGTGGATTGAATCTCGGTGGCGGTACGATTAAACGCAGAGGAGCAAATATGAAGACACTGGAAGGGCGGATCGCGCTGATCACCGGCGCCAAGGGCGGGTTGGGGACATTTGTAACGCGCGCTGTACTGGCGGCGGGGGCGAAGGTGATCGGGGTTTCGCGGTCGATACGACAGGGGGAGTTTGACCACCCGAACTTCATCGCGCATGCGGCGGAGATGGGGGATCCGTGGGCGGCGAAAACGGTGGCGGATGAGATTGCCGGCAAGCATGGGCGCTTGGATATCGCGATGCATCTGGTAGGCGGCTTCGTCATGGGCGGACCCGTGGAGGAGACAGAGGACGCGGTGTTCGACAAGATGCTGGACATCAATTTCCGGTCGGCGCTGCATGTATTTCGGGCCGTGTTGCCGCACATGCGGCGGCGGGGATGGGGGCGGATTCTGGCGGTGGGGTCGAGGGCGGCGGTGGATCCGGTGGGGCGCGCCGTCGCGTACAACGTGTCGAAAGCCGCCTTGGTGAGCCTGGTGCGGACAATCGCGGAGGAGAACAAGGGGACGGGGATATCGGCGAACATTGTGCTGCCGGGGACGATGGATACGCCGGGGAATCGCGCGGCGATGCCGGACGCCGATGCTTCGAAGTGGGTACAACCGGCGCAAGTGGCGAGCCTGCTGGCGTATCTGGCCTCGGAGGAGGCGTCGCAGGTGACGGGAGCAGCAATCCCGATCTACGGGCCGGCATTGTAGAAAGCGTCCGATTCCGGGACGGGCGCGTTTCACAAAGGGACAGTGCGGCGCGGGGCTTGCCGTGTTTTGAATCAGTTCCGTTCGGCACGCGCATTGCAGCATTGGGCGTGATGATTCAGGACCTGCGTTATGCGATCCGTGGGCTGCGCCGTACGCCGATGTTCGCGGTTATAGTGATAACTTCTCTCGCGCTGGGGATCGGCGCGAATACGGCGCTGTTTAGCCTGATGGACCGGGTGTTGTGGCGGACGCTGCCGGTAAGGGCTCCGGAGGAACTGGTGATGTTGACTAATCCGGCTCCGAACAGAGGCCGCGTGTACGGACCGGGAGTGTTCAGCTATCTGCTTTACCAGGAATTGCGGGATGGCAGTCCGGTGTTTGCCGGGTTGATCGCACGCTATTCCACCGCGGTCAGTCTGAGCGTGGGAGATCAGCCATCGCAGGGGAACGCGGAGGTGGTTTCGGGGAACTACTTTGATGTGCTTGGCGTGGGCATGACTGTGGGCCGAGGGTTTCTGGCCGAGGAAGACCGCACGCCGCTGACGCATCCAGTGGCGGTCTTGAACCACGGATATTGGGAGCGGCGGTTCGGCGGCGCGCCGGACATCGTGGGCCGGAAACTGATGATCAACGGGCATCCGTTCACGGTGGTGGGGGTGGCGGCGCGGGGCTTTCAATCGGTGGAAGTAGGCAAGTCGCCGGATGTGTACCTGCCGGTGATGATGAAGGCTTGGATTACCCCGGATTGGGATGGGATGAAGGACCGGCGGACGATGTGGCTGCAAGTGTTCGGCCGGTTGAAACCGGGGATCACGGCGAAGCAGGCGGAGGAGGCGCTGAACGTGTTGACGCGCCCTATCTGGCGGATGGAATTGGCGGAGATGGGCCCGATGCCGAAGGGGTTTACGGACAGGTTTCTGAACAAGAAACTGGCGGTGAAGGACGGGCAGCGGGGAGTTTCGCAACTGCGCGACCAGTTTCAGTCGCCGTTGGTGCTATTGCTGGCGATGGTCGGGTTGCTGCTGCTGATTGCGTGTGTGAATGTGGCGGGTTTGCTGCTGGCTCGGGCGATGGGAAGGCAGAAGGAGGTGGCGGTACGATTGGCGCTGGGCGCAAGCCGGCGGCAGATCCTACGGCAGATGTTGGCGGAGAGCCTGTTGCTGGCAGTGCTGGGAGGGGCGGCGGGATTGCTGGTGGCCGCCTGGACGGGGCCGGTGCTGCTTGGGTTCCTTCCGGACGTGGAGATGGCGCGCAGCCTGGATATGGATTTTGACGTACGGCTTTTCGCTTTCACGATGGGACTGTCTCTGCTGACCGGCATATTGTTCGGGATCGCGCCGGCGGCGCAAGCGGTGAATCCGGATCTGGCTCCGGTGTTGAAAGACCGGGGACGAAACTCCTCCGAAGGGGGAGGCCATGTCCGGCTGAGAAAGGCCCTGGTGGCGGCGCAGGTAGGTCTGTCGCTGGTGCTGCTGGTGGGAGCCGGGTTGTTTTCGCGAAGCCTGAGGAACCTGACGTCGCTCGATCCCGGCTTTCGCACGGAGAACCTGACCATCTTTTCGATTGACCCTGCATTCGCCGGCTATGATCTGCCGCGGGCAAGGCTTTTTTTTGACCGCATCCGCGGAGACCTGAAGAAATTGCCGGGAGTGCAGCGGGTGAGTTTGGGGAGCAACATTCCGCTGTCGGGAAACACGTGGCAGGTCACGGTGCGAATCGAGGGGTTCCACCCCGCCGAAGGACAGAACATGAACCCAAGGGTGGACATGGTGGGAGCGGACTATCTGGGCACGCTGGGCATTCCGATTGTCGCCGGCCGGGAAATCAATGAAGACGACATTGCGGCTGGGCGGAAGGTAGCGGTGGTCAACCGGAGGTTCGCGCGGGAGTACTTCCGGAACGGCAATCCGCTGGGACGGCATTTCGGATTCGGGAACGGACCGGCGGATGTGGAGATTATCGGCGTGGCGGCGGATAGCCTGTACGGATCACTGAGAGAACGGCCGGATCGTTTCATTTATGTTTCGACCGCGTCGGAATTGATGTCGCCGGGAGTTACATTTTTCATCCGCTCGCGGGTTCTTCCAGAGGGGTGGAAGGAAACGGTGCGCAAAGCGGTGGAGAGGGTGGATGCGCGGGTTCCGGTGGCGAATTTGAAGACGATGGACATGCAGATCAGCGAGTCGATTTATGTGGAGCGGATGCTGGCCGCGCTGGCGGGATTCTTCGGCATCGTGGCGACGCTGCTGGCGGCGGTGGGATTGTACGGGGTGATGGCGTTCCGGGCACTGCAGCGTACGCGGGAGATCGGAATCCGGATGGCGTTGGGCGCGCGGCGGGCGGATGTGTTGAAACTGCTGCTTGGCGAGATGGCGTGGCTGGGCGCGGCGGGTGTGGGGATCGGGTTGCCGGTGGCTTTCGTGTTATCGCGGTTCGTGAAGGCGCAGTTGTTCGGAATGGCTCCCCAGGATCCGGCAACGTTCGGGATGGCTTCCATGATGCTGTTGGGGATCTTGCTGCCGGCGGGTTTGATCCCGGCGCGGCGAGCGATCAGCGGGGAACCCGTGCGAGCACTGCACTATGAGTGAGGGCGGCGCGCGACAAGGCCGACGGATTCGCGGCCGTCGAGATGGAGGCTGACGGGCAGGTCCGGCCGGCGGTAGAGCCAGACACGCTCGATTTCGAAGCCGGCGCGGCGGGCAGCCGCGGACAGGATGTTGGCATCGAGGAGGTGGATGGAGCGGGGCATCTGGCTTAATTGCCTATGGGAGGAGAATGCGCTGATTTTCGGGATCCATCCCGGCCATTTGATGCCTGCTTCCAAGCGGCGCTGGTATTCCGGGAGGAAGCCGGCAAAGGGCTGCTGATAAGGAGTGGCGGCCTGAACGAAGAGCTTTGCGCCGGGGCGGAGCCAGCGGGATAGTTCGCGAAGGCCGAAGTCGAGTTGATTGCCTGTAAGGAAATGGAAGACGTTGGAGGCGTGGGCGGCTCCGAGGCTAGAGTGGTGGAAGGCGATCTGGCGCGGGAACCGGCCGGGACGAATGGAGAGCCGAGGCCGGGCGGTATCGTCCAACCGGCTGGATAGAACTGTGAGGTGGACGGCGTCGAGGTCGTTGGCGATGACATGACAACCAGCGTGGAGGGCGGCGAGCGCGGCCGTTCCGTAGGCGGCGCCGAGGTCAAGGGCGGGAGAGGATGCATCCCGGCAGCAGCGGGAGGCGTACTTGATGAATAACTCGCTCAGCGGGCTGAGTTGTTCCGAAGCCCAGCCCATGCGGTTGCGGGTGAGGCGGCGGCGCTTCACAACTCGGGGGCAGCCTGATCCGGGGAGGTGACGCCGGGCGGCAATTCCATGATCCTGATGTTGCGGAAGTGAATTTCGGCTCCTTCGGACTCGAGGCAGAGATAGCCTTTTTTCTGCGACGAGCGGCTGATGCCGTTGACGAATTTGCCGTTTACGGAGAGTTTGATGACTCCGTCGATGGCGACGACGTCATAAGTATTCCACTCTCCGCGTCCTTTGCAGCGGTTTTCGATGGACTTGCTCCGTTCGCCGCGCGGGTTGTCGGGGATGGTTTTGACGCCGCCAACGCCGAACAGTTCCCCGTGGACGTAGGCGATGGGCGGGGTGACGCCGTCCTTCTTGTGGAGGTTAGGCCATTCGAGTTCGAGCATCTGGACCTCGACGCCGTTGGGGAGGCGGCTTTCCGGATTCGGGCGGGCGTTGCTCCAAACGAAAACTCCGGAGTTCCCGCCGGGCTCCATGTGCATCCATTCAATATGGAGGATGAAGTTTTCGTATTGCTTTTCGCTGCGCATAACGCCGATGGGGTGGCCGGAGCAGACGAGGAGGCCATCTTTGACCTTCCAGGTGTCTGGGCTGGTATTGACGTTGATCCAGCCGTGGAGGTCCCTTCCGTTAAACAGGTCGTGGAAAGCGGGCGCGGGCGCGGCACGGGTGCCGGCAAGCAGGAAGGCAAGCAAGATCAGGGGGATTGTGATGGCGAATCGTTTCATGGGCGTGGCGTCTTCGTCCCAGGATACCTGCTGACATCGGGCAAAATCAGGCCTACCATGAAAGTGGGCTCCTACCAGAGACTCCGGCTATGTTGCGAACCATGCTTTTGACGCTGTCCCGGCAGAACTGGCTCCGGGACTGGATGCAAAATTCTCCCTCCGCCGCGAGATTCACATCACGATTTGTTGCCGGGCGCACGCTGACGCAAGCGCTTGGAGTGTGCCAGAGATTGCGGAAGGAAGGGATACTGGCGACTCTTGACCACTTGGGAGAGAACGTCACTTCGATTGAAGAAGCCCGTGCCAGCCGTGATGCGTATCTGAAGGCGTTGGAGGGAATTGCCGATAGCCAGATAGGGAGTACGGTTTCGGTGAAACTGACGCAGATGGGGTTGGATATCTCCGAACATCACGCGCGGGAAAACGTGAGACAACTGGCCGCGCGCGCCAGGGAGTTGGGGACACGGATCGAGATCGATATGGAATCGAGCGCTTACGTGGACCGGACACTGGCGGTTGTGCGCACGGTTCATGCGGAGACAGGAAACGTGCGCGCGGTAATCCAGGCGTACCTGTATCGCAGCGAGGCCGATATCGAGCAGTTGTGCAAGGAAGGGATACCGGTGAGGTTGTGTAAAGGGGCTTACCGCGAGCCGCCGGCGGTGGCGTTTCAAAGCAAAGACGAAGTGGATGCCAACTACCTGCGCCTGATGAGGAAGCTGATGACGGATGGAGTGTATCCGGCGATAGCGAGCCACGACGAAAGGATGGTGCGGGAAGCGCTTCGAGAGGCGAGGGAGCGGAGGTTGGAGGCCGGGGCATTCGAGATACAGATGCTGTACGGCATCCGGCGGGATCTTCAGAAGGAACTTGCGGCGGGCGGCTACCGTCTTAGATTGTACGTACCGTATGGAGACGCCTGGTACCCCTACTTTATGCGCCGGCTTGCGGAGAGACCGGCGAATGTCTGGTTTGTGGTGCGGAACCTGATGAGAGCATAAGGAGGCGAGCGGAATGAAATATTGGGGCTACTTCGCCGCGAAACTGATCGCAATTGCGGCGTTGTTGTCCGCCGTGTGGCCGGTGTTCCGGATGGTGCTGCCGGCGCCGCAGCCATTCCTGTATGAGCATTTGGAGCAGATGGGGCATGATCTCTGGTACACGGCGCTGGTGTACGGGTTCTGGCTGGCGGCGGCAGGGCTGGTGTACCTGGCGGTGCTCGACCAGAAATACCGGTGCCGGACGTGCCTTCGCCGGCTGCGGATGCCCATTGCGCGAGGATCGTGGAGCCGCCTGCTGACGGGGCGTCCGCACACGGAGTACATCTGCCCCTACGGGCATGGGACACTGAAGGTTCCGGAACTGCATCTTACAGGGAAAGAACCAAACGATTGGGCGGAACATCAGGACATTTGGACAGAGTTGGAGTTGCTCGATACCCACAGGCGGTAGGGGACAAGCGAGGAGTGGCGCGGTGGCGGGTGGCGGCCGGCATTGCCGTACTGCTTGCGCTGGCGGGTTTTTGCGGGCTGCTGTTCCGGCCGTATCTCCAGAACTGGCGATTGCAGCGATACATCGAGCAGATAGCTTTTGATGAAAGCCGGAAGGGGCAGGATCCGGCGGTTTATACGGCTGCCGTGGCGGACCAGGCATCGCGGCTTGGACTTCCGGTGCCGGTGGACCACATCCGGGTGGCGAAATCGGAGGGGGGAGTTTTCATCGAGGCCCGGTATTTCGTGCGTGTGGATTTGCTGGTGTATACGGTAGACCTGCATTTCCGTCCGGCCGCGGGCGTGCGCTAGGAGGCGGTTCCATGCGGTGGCGACTCGGCGTGTTGGCCGGCGTGGCCGCGGCGGCGATTGTGTTCGCCCTGGCGTCAGCGCCCATCGTTCAGGATCCTGCTTATCATCGCTTTGCTGACCAGCGCGCCTTCTTCGGGATTCCCAATTTCTGGAACGTGACCACGAACCTGCTGTTCTGCGGCGTGGGGGTTTACGGCTTGCGGGCCTGGAGGCGGGCGCGATGGGAGAGCGATGCGCACCGGTGGCCATGGCTGATAACGGCACTGGGCAGCCTGCTCATCGGTTGTGGAAGCGGCTACTACCATGCCATGCCGGACAACCAAACGCTGTTCTGGGACCGGTTGCCGATGACGCTCGCGTTCATGGGCGTGCTTTCGGCGGTGATTGCGGAGCGGATCCACACGCGCGCCGGAGTGGCGCTGCTGGCTCCTTTTCTGGTGTTGGGGATGCTGAGCGTGGAGGTGTGGCGGCGCGGAGAGTTGACGGGAGTGGGGGACCTGCGCTTCTATGCGCTGGTGCAGTTCTACCCGATGGCTGCTTTACCGCTGATCCTGTGGATGTTCCCGTCGAGATACACGGAAGGCGGCGGCATGTGGCAGATGGCGGGTATGTATGGGGGAGCGAAGGTGTTTGAATGGCTGGATGCGGGGATTTATGCGATGAGCGGAGGAGTGATGAGCGGACACAGCTTGAAGCATGTGGCGGCGGCGGGGGCGTTGTGGGCGGTGTTCCGGATGGTGGGGAGGCGGTCGCCGCTGGGGGAGGGCGGAGGGGGACTGGAGTTTACCTCCGGCCGGTGATGAGGCGGGCTCCGCGGTGGAAAGTGAAGTAGTGGAAGCCCCACTGGATGAAGACGAGGACGCGGTTCTGGAAGCCGACGATGTACATCAGGTGGATGAACA
>JADLBG010000411.1 GCA_020847895.1 Bryobacterales bacterium | reverse complement strand
ACGACCAGGCCGTCCGTAACCTTTGTGAGCAGCTCAACGCCACCGAGACCATTTTTCCCGGTACCGAGTTGAAGCTCATCTACAAGTTGGGGTCATCTTAGATTCCTTGGAGATCAGGAGTTCTGAGATTCCTTTCGAATACCGTGAATCCGTCCTGGGCGTGGGAACAGAGAGGGCTCCTTCCGTTGCCGAGGATACAAACTGCCTTGCCACACTCAGGCACTACCGGAGCCTCATGCCGCTTGCCATGGAAGCACGCAAGCCGATGTTCTTTCTCAAACCCGCCGACGGCGCCATCGGGGCGCACGTCGAGGCCGTTCGCGACTGCTACCGGGATTTCGAGCACCTAGCCGTGCGCATCGCCGGGCGCCGCGGACTGACGCTCCCGAACTCAGTTCCAATTGGGGTTAGACGCTCTCCACCAGGGCCAATCCGTTCCGCGCTTCCAGGAACATCGTGCCGTCCGGAGCTCCGGTAACCTGTACCGCGATGACAGTCTGGCCGCCCGTGCGCATCCCGCCGGTGAATTCCTCGACGCCTTCGAGAATCGCGCGCACGAGTTGGCGCGGCGTCGCCGCCGGGCAATCGCCGGCAATTTCGCGCAGGCGGTGTTCGGTAAACAGCCGGCCGTCTCCGTCAGCGGCATCGGCGACGCCGTCCGTGTAGGCGACCAGCGTGTCCCCTTGCGACACCGGGATGGAGCGCTGTCCGAAGGTGACGCGGTGGCTAAACCCGAGGACTGTGCCGGTGCGTTCCAGGCGGCAGACCTGGCCGGTATCCGCGCGAATGAGCAGCGCGGCTTCATGGCCCGCATTCGCATAGGTCAACTGTCGCCGCTCGGGGTCCACCCGCGCCAGGAAGATGGTGGCATAAATCTCATTGAGTGACGTTTCCCACATCATGCGGTTCAGTTCGCTGACAATGGTGGCCGGACGCATCGAACGGCCCGCGAACCCCCGAACGCCGCATTGCAGTCTCGCCTTCCACACCGCTCCTTCCGTTCCAGTTCCACAGACCGTGCCGATCGCGGCGCCCAGTTCCGAAGCTGAGAGCGAAAGGAAGTCGAAAAAGTCTCCTCCCTCGATGCCGTCCGGTTCCGAGTCCCCGAAGTAGTCGACATTCTTGACCCACGCTTTGCGGAACGGAAGCACCTGTGTCTCCACTCCGCTCTCTCGTTGCAACCCTCTATTGGAAAACCCGCTTATCGGAAAGGAATACAGTTGACGAGTGTTTCGCATACCAGGTATGACGCGCGTGGCAATGATTTTGAACCGGCCTGCGCGCACTGGCAATGTAAAAAATGATTAATGCTCCTCACGGCGCAGACCAAGGCTTCGCATCTTCTTATGGAGATTCGTTCGTTCCATCCCCAGAGCGCGCGCGGCCGCCGAAACATTCCACTGCGCCTGCTCGAGCGCGCGCAAGACATGATCGCGTTCGGCCGATTCACGCGCTTCCTGAAGCGTCGACTTCACGCCGCCATTGCTCGCCGCCAGGCGGATCTCAATGGGCACTGCACAGGCGCCGATCTGATCACCCGGCGTGAGGATGGCCATGCGCTCCACGGCGTTACGCAGTTCGCGCGCGTTGCCGGGCCAGTGATATTCCTCGAGCAGCGGCACTGCTTCGTTGTCCAAACATTTGGCTCGAAAGTTGTTGCGGCGGCAGAATTCCGCAAGGAAGTATTGAGCGAGGGCGCGGATGTCCGTGGGACGCTCGCGCAGAGCGGGCAGGCGAATGGGCACTACGCACAGCCGGTAATACAGGTCTTCGCGAAACTTTTCCTTCCGCGCCATCTCTTCCAGGTTGCGATTGGTAGCCGACACCACACGAACATTGACGCGCAGCGGACGCTCGCCGCCGACGCGGTGAAACTCGCTCTCCTGCAACACCCGCAGCAGTTTCGCCTGCGAGGAAGGATGCAGGTCGCCCACCTCGTCGAGGAAGAGTGTTCCCCCGTCGGCAAGTTCAAACTTGCCTCGCCGCGCGGCCGTGGCGCCGGTGAAGGCGCCCTTCTCGTGGCCGAACAGTTCACTCTCGATGAGTTCGGTGGGAATGGCCGCGCAGTTCACTTTGACAAACGGTCCCGCGGCGAACGGGCTTTCGCGGTGAATGTGGGCCGCAAGGAGTTCCTTACCGGTTCCGGACTCGCCGATCAGCAGGACGCGGGCATCCGAACGCGCAGCCAGCGTGGCCTGCTCGACGGCGTTGCGGAAGGCAGGCGAATCGCCGATCATGCACGGGCCCTCGCCCACCATCTCCTTCAAGGCTTCGTTTTCGCGCCGCAGGGAACTTTGTTCCAAGGCGCGTCTCGCGGCCAGAAGCACACGGTCGCGCGAGAGCGGTTTTTCGAGGAAATCGTATGCTCCG
Organism: Bryobacterales bacterium; assembly: GCA_020847895.1. Taxonomy (GTDB): domain Bacteria; phylum Acidobacteriota; class Terriglobia; order Bryobacterales; family Bryobacteraceae; genus CADEFT01. The sequence continues at coordinate 10,055 of JADLBG010000411.1, read as the reverse complement.
ATACGCACCGCCTCAACCGCGTCCGCGATAGTTCCATGGCCGCTGATCATGATGACCGGCGTCGCGCTGCCGTCCGCGCGCACGCGGCGCAGCAGATCGATACCATTCCCATCCGGCAGCCGCACGTCGAGCAGGTAGAGATCCACGCGGCTGCTGCGCGCGCCGAATTCGGCGGCGCCGCGGCACACCTCCACGTCGTAGCCTTCGCCCTCGAGGATCCACTTGAGGGACCGGCCGATGTTTTCTTCGTCGTCGACAATCAGGATTCGCTTTGTGCCCATGTTTCTTCCCTAACGGATTCCATCTCCGGCCCCACTCGCGCCGCTGCCTCGCGAAGCGTCACACGGAAGGCCGCTCCGCCGAGTTCGCCGTCAATCACTTCGATATCCCCGCCCGAGAGCAATGCGCTCTTCCTCGCAATCGAGAGCCCCAGGCCCATGCCGGATTTCTTGAAGGATATGGTGGGCTGAAACAACGTCTCGCGGGCGTGAAGGCTTAAGCCCGGTCCCGAGTCGTGCACCTCGATCACCACCTTGCCCGCTTCGGCTCCGGTGATGGCGAGCACGATACCGCCGGCTCCGGCCGCCTCGGCGGCGTTTTCCAGCAGATTGGTGAGGACGCCGCGCGCCAGGTCCTCGTCTCCCTGCGCGCGCGGATGCCTGCCCGAGAGCCGGAGATTGTAAATCACCTCCGGACGCGCATTGCGCAGGAAGCCTGTTCTCTCTTCGAGCACTGCGTTGACGTCGATATCCGCGAGATGAACGGGCGGTTCCGCCGCCAGCTCGCTGAAGGCGCGCACACGGCGCTCCAGCCGGTTCACTTCGTCGACAATGATGCCCGCCGCCTGATCAAAAAATGCCTTGTCCGCGCCACTCCGCTGCCGCGCGGCCATCTCCTCCACGGTGAGGCGTATGGGGGTGAGCGAGTTCTTCACTTCGTGCGCCATTTTGCGGCCGAGCGCCTGCCAGCTCGAAAGGCGAGTCAGCAGGATGAGCCGTTCGCGGCTCTGTTGGAGTTGCTCGGCCATCTCGTTGAACGCGATCAGCGCAGCTCCGATCTCATCTCTGCGCTCGGCCTCGACACGCGCGCTCATGTCGCCGGCGGCGAAACGCTGGAGAGCGTCCGTCAGTTTTTGCACGGGGCGGGATATGCGATAGGCGAAGAAGAGCACCATCACCACCGTGAGCACGCCGCCGGAAGCGGCTACCAGCAGCAGCGTATAGCGAAACGCGCGCGGGAAGTCGCGGTTGTGTGAGAGATCCACTCTGCCCCGCGCCGCCGTGTACAACTCCCCGACCCTCTCCATGCGCACGGAACCGAGAGGGCGCGTGTAGCGCCAAACGCCATCGTCGTGCCTTACCAGGTATTCAATGCGGCTGCCACTCTCGCCGCCCAGTTGAAACCGCTCGCGGTCTCTGCTCTCCCAGAATGCCTTCACTTCCGCCGGCCATGAAGCGCTGCGTGGCGCGGCAAACTTCTCGGGTTTGCTGCGCCCGGCTTCGGCCTCGACGCGCAGAATTTCGCGCGATTGCTGGTAGTATTCCCGGCCCGTGTTCCGCAGCGCGTTCGAGAGTTCATCGATTTCCCGCGTTGTGGATAGCGAAAGACTCCGCTCCAGCAGCGACGCAGTCACCCACAAGGCGATGGATAGCGGCGTAAGCGTGGCCACCAGAAATGCAAGCAGCAGGCGATTTCGCAGCCGGTTCATCACTGGCCCTTGGCAGCGTTCAGCCGGATGTCGCTGAGGCGCAGCGGACCCTCTTGCAGGTTCCATTTGGCCTGCTGGGGACGGGCGGGACGGCTGAAGATCTCGAGCAGCGCGGTGAGGCTGATTCCAGGGTCGCCGAGCAGCGGCGCGCTATTGCGCACATCGGCGGCCCGAATCTCGAGTTGCACGGTTACAAGGCGGTCCGGCGAAAGCCCTTCCGTCGAGAGCGCGAGATTGTCCAGACACCAGGATTCGGCTTCCTCGCGCGGCAGATTGGATTGCTCTTTGCGCTGCTCCAGCCGGGTCACGGCATACTTCTCTTCCCACAAATCGTAGCTGATCACGAAGCGCTCCACCACACGGCGCAGCGCCACGCCGCCGGAGGCGAGGCTGAGGTGGAAATCGAAGGGGACGGCGCGGCCGTTGCCCAGGTTCTCCAGCGGCTTGCCCGTGAGGAAATGGAATTTCGGAGCTTTTATTCTTAAATTCCTGCCGTCCCAGACGGCTTTGAGCTCCTGCCCCCGCACCAGCGGCGACACCACCAGCGCCACCGCCGAGGCGGCCCACCACGCGTAGCGCCTGCCAGAGCTGGATATCAAAAATTCATCCCCACGATGAAAATGGGTTCCATCCGTCCTTCCCGCAACGGAAACGCCACCAGAAACGATAGGCTGTCTCTCTTTTGACCCGTGGTGAGCCCGGCGGCGAGGGAGTGGCGCACCTTGGTTACTCCGCCCCTGTCGTAGACCACTCCGGTGTCGTAAACCACGCGCACCCACCGGCGCCGGTAATCCACTGAGCCGTGGGCCATGCGGTTTCCGCCGAGCGGGTCGATGTCGAATTTGTTATAGCCGCGAAGAGTCGTGCTGTTGCCAAGCAGGAAGCGCTCAAAGAGCGGAGCTTGCCCGTTCAGCCACCCGGCAAGGAACGTGGCGGTGATCGTGTCCCGCCCTCTGCGGAACCCGTACTCCAGGTTCACGAACTGCCGTGTGTAGCCATAGTCGCTTCCCAGACCTTTGGTGGCCGCGCGCAGGGAATACCCTGCCTCCACCACGTGCTTGCCGGATGCCGATAGATCCCATTCGTGATTCAGGCGCAGAGAAGTAATCAGCGCTTGGGATCTCTCGAACCGCGCGGCCGGAAACTGTGTTTGGAATCGCTGCACGCTGAAGCCGCCGCTCCAGGTGACGCCCGGCAGAAACTCCACCTGAACGTCGGGCTGAATGTGGAGCCGCGTGCGGTAGATTTCGGGCACGTTGCCCGCCCCTCCCTCCGGTTGGCGCGCGAGCGCCTCGAGCGTGGCGCCGTTCCACTGGGAGCGAAAACTCTCTACGACAAAGCCCCCGCGAAACCGACCCCCGGCGAGCGAGCGCTGGTAGCCGCCCCGGATGCCGGAGTACCTTTCCAGAAGTTCGTCGTTATCGGTAAGGATTCCGAAGGAAAGCCGGTTGCCGCCATGCTCGATGGCCCCGTCGGCGCCGAACGTGAAGTTTTCCCTGGAGTGGTACACCAACCGCGGCAGCACGACGTCCTTTTCGCGTTTAGCGCGTACCACGTCCACGATCAACCGGATACTTTCCGGGTTTGTCCCCTTGGCGATTCGTTGCACCACGCGATAGCCGGATAGTTCTCTTCGAATGCGCCGGACAACTTTGTCCACCGTCTCCTGGTTGAATTTTTCGCCGACCAGTTTTCTCAGGTCCAGCTTGAGCGAATCGCTGAGCCTGGCTTCGGCGCGCGGCGAGATTTCGATGCTCTCCACCGTGTAACGGGAGTTGACGTTTACGGCCGGTTCCTGGTTGCAGGCTGCCGGGAGAACCGAAAGGGCGAGCCAGACGATGAAGTGTGCCACGCGCATACGACACCATCAAGGCAACCGGAATGCCAATGTCTATGTGGCTGTAAACAAATGGATTAGCGGATCGAGATGCGTGGCTGTGGCTTCACACCTGTCGCCGGTGTAGCTGAAAGCTTCCTCAGCTACTCGCCGCCTGTACCTTCGGTCCCTCAGCCACCTGTCGCAGCAGATCGGGGTCCGCCACCAGCATGCGCCTCCGGCCAAGCGTTACCAGGCCGCGCCGCGCCAGTGCATTGAGCGTGCTCGATGTGGTTTCCCGCGTGGCGCCCACCAGGCTCGCAATCTCGCCCTGCGAAAACTGCACCGCATGCCCGCCTTCCTGAGCCACGCCCACCGCCTCTGCCAGTTCGGCCAGGTAAAGCAGAATCCGCTGTTCCACGTCCTTCATCAGTAGCAACTCGATCTTGTGTTCCAGGTCCACCTCACGCCGCGCCAGCAGTTCCGCCAACATCGGCCAGATCTCCGGTTTCTGCGCGCTGAAGCGGGCGAACAGTTCCTTCGGAATGATGGAAACAGTCGCCTCTTGCAGAACTTCCGCCGTCGAGTGGCGCTGTCCGCCCAGCAGCAGGGCGTCCTCGCCGAACACCTCTCCCGAGCGGACCAAAGTCAACAGGACTTCCCTGTTCTCATCCCCGCGCTTGATGATCTTCACTAACCCGGAATCCAGGAAAAAAACGCTGTCGGCGGGATTCCCCGCCGAGTACAACACGGTGAACCGGCGGCATTGTGGAATTCTTGTCACGCCGTCCATGGGAAGCAGGTGCTCCCGGATAAGCTGCGCGATCGGCCCCACCGTTTCGTTTGAAAACCCCATCTCTGTGTTCTCCATTGGGTGTATACCTCCCCCCCCAAGGCTTCTGTTCCATCTACAACGTATAGTACCTGAATTCTTATCGGGAACGGATCAGCCTGGCGAGCCGGGCTCCATCTTCGAACACGGTTGCGGTTTCCCTACTTCCCAGAGTATCCCTAAGTTTTTGCAGAAGATCAATGTAGGCATCGAGCGCATTGACAATTGAGTCATGATTTGTCGCGATAATGTCCTTCCACACTTCGTAGGAACTCATGGCCAACCGCGTCATATCAAGGAGCCCTGGGCCCGCAGTACTGTAATCCGCGTTGGTACTGTACATGTTATCCAAAACTACCTTGCCGAGCGCGGTGGATGCCATCTGCGCCAGATGCGAAGTAAGGGAAACCACTTTGTCGTGTTGTTCGGGACTCATAACCAGGAGCCTGGCGCCGATTTTTTCAAGCCATACGGTAAACTCCCGAACAAGGGGTTGCTCCATATCCTCGGTACGTGCGGGAGTCACGATGTAGGTGCGGCCTTCAAACAGGGCGGCATCCGCGGATTCCACGCCGCGAGACTCCTTGCCAGCCATAGGATGCCCGCCAAGGAATGCGCCGGGAGGAAAGTGCCGTTCCGCCGTCTCGACAATGGTTCGTTTTGTACTTCCCGCATCTGTGGTCAGCGTTCCCGGGCGGATGTGCCTGGCCACCTCCGGAAGCTGATCGAGTATGCGGGATATCGGATGCGCCAGATACAGCAAATCGCCCCGCGCAGCCCCTTCTTCAAGCGAGACCCCGGCGTCAATGACGCCAAGCTCCAGGGCTCGCGCCAGCGTCCGCTCGGAACCCACACCCAGGATGCGTCCCGGGAAGCCCGCCCGCCGCAGCGCAAGCGCAAACGAACCCCCGATGAGGCCGGCCCCGACGATGGTGACGGTCCGGATGTTCTCCATTGGCATGGGCCTTCAGATGGCGCGGCCAACCGCGGCGGCGATCATGCGCAACTGGCGCATCAACTCTTCAAACTGGGCGGGGTAAAGGCTCTGGGCGCCGTCGCTGAGGGCGCAATCCGGGTCCGGATGCACCTCCACCAGGATGCCGTCCGCCCCCGCTGCTACAGCCGCGCGCGCCATGGGGATCACCTTGTCGCGGCGTCCCGTGCCGTGCGATGGATCGGCCATGATGGGCAGGTGAGACAATTTCTTGACCACCGGGATGGCCGAGATGTCCATCGTATTGCGGGTGTAGCTTTCGAAAGTGCGGATGCCCCGCTCGCATAGAATGACATCATAGTTGCCGCCGCTCATCACGTATTCGGCGCTCAAGAGCAGTTCCTCCACCGTAGCCGCGATGCCGCGCTTCAACAGCACGGGGACGCGGCTCTTTCCAAGTTCCTTCAGCAGGTTGAAGTTCTGCATGTTCCGCGCGCCCACCTGGAAGATGTCGACGTAGTCCGACATCATGGCAATCTGCGTGTGGTCCATCACTTCACTGACCACGAACAGGTTGTAACGGTCGCCGGCGTCGCGCAAGAGGCGCAGCCCTTCCTCTCCCAGTCCTTGAAAGCTGTAAGGGGACGAGCGCGGCTTGAACGCCCCGCCCCGCAACCCCTTGGCACCCGCTTTGGCCACCTGTTCGGCGGATAGCTCAATCTGTTCCCTGCTCTCGACGCTGCACGGTCCGCCGATGGCCACCACAATGTCGCCGCCGATTTCCACCCCTCTCACGGTGATCCTCGTGCCGGCGGGCTTGAAAGACCGGCTGGCGAGCTTATAAGGCGACATGACGCGATGGCATTCCTTGACGCCCTCCATCACTTCGAGGTCGCGCGGATCCATCTCTTCTTTCGGTCCGACGCAGCCGAGCACGGTGTGCACGACGCCCGTGGAGCGGTGGACCGTGAATCCCCGGTTCACCAGGCGGTCGATCACGGCTTGCACCTGGGCTTCGGTTGCGTCCTCTTCCATTACGACAAACATGCGTTAATCCTTCATCCGGTCGCGCTGCACGGTGCGCATTTCATCAATGATCCGTTCGAAAACCCGCTTCACTGCATCGGAGGGAAGCGGGCCGGGGTTGCTCTCCATGACATTGCGGAACACCTGGTCCTCGCGCTTCGGCTCGTAGATGGGCAACGCCGCCGCGCGCTTTACGCGGCCGATCTGCTCTACCACGGCGGTACGCTGATTGAGCAGATCACGGATCTGGCGGTCGATCTCGTCAATCCTCCCGCGGTGGATCGCCAGCAATTCCAGTGCCTGATCCAAAGTCACGCGCTCACTCCGTGGAGAGCGGAAGAAAGACTGCGTGCGAAGCTCTCCAGTTTCTTCTCGAGGTCCTCGTTATTCTGATTCTGCTCGACAACGCGAACAACGGCGCTTCCGAGGACAACGCCATCCGCCAGTCGGCCCACCTGTGCCGCCTGCTCCGGAGTCGAGATGCCGAACCCGACGGCGAGGGGCAGGGTAGTCACGTTGCGCATGCCGGAAATAAGCGGCGCCAGCGAATCGGAAAGCGACTGCCGCTCTCCGGTCACTCCCATTCGCGATACAAGGTAGACGAAGCCCGAGGAGTGCTTCGCCACCATCTCCATACGTCCTGGGGAACTGGTGGGCGACGCCAGAAACACCGTATCGAGCCCCGCCTTGCGCATCACCTGCGCCGTCTTCCCCGCTTCCTCCACCGTCAGATCGATCAACAGCACGCCGTCGATCCCCGCATTCACGGCATCGCGGGCCAGCGCGGATACGCCGTATTTCATCACCGGATTGAGATAGGAGAACAGCAGGAGGGGGATTTGCGAATGGCGGCGGATCTCCTCGGCGATTTCCAGCACTTTCACGAGCGTGGTCCCTGCCTGGAGCGCGCGCTCGGAAGCCGCCTGGATGACCGGGCCGTCCGCCACCGGATCAGAGAAGGGAACCCCCAATTCGATCAGGTCCGCTCCGCCGCGCTCGAGCGCGGCCACCAGTGCCGGCGTGCGGGCCGGAGAGGGATCCCCGGCGGTCAGGTAAGCAATCAGCGCCGGACGCTTTCCCTTCAGTCGCTCAAACATCGCACTAATGCGCATAGTCGGATCCTTGTGCATCCAGTTCAATGAAGTTTTCGCGGTAGATGTCCATGTCCTTGTCGCCTCGTCCGGAGAGATTCACGAGGAAGATCTGCCCCTTGGCGGAAGGAGCGCGGCGGATGGCTTCCGCCACGGCGTGCGCGGATTCGAGCGCCGGGATGATCCCTTCGGTCCGCGAAAGCAGCTTCGCGGCTTCCAGAGCCTGCTCGTCCGTGGCGGAGGTGTACTCGGCCCGCCCCTGCTGCTGGAGCCATGCATGCTCCGGGCCGACCAGCGCGTAATCGAGGCCCGCCGACACAGAGTGCGTAAGAGCAATCTGCCCGTCCGCGTCCTGAAGGAGATAGCTGTAGGCGCCCTGAAGCACTCCGGGAGAGCCTCCGGAGAACCGTGCGGCGTGCTCGCCGAGTTTCGCCCCCCTCCCGCCGGCTTCGATTCCCACCAGTTTCACTCCCTTGTCCTCGAGGAAGGGGTGGAAGATTCCGATGGCGTTGCTGCCGCCGCCGACGCAGGCGAAGATGGCGTCCGGCAGGTGGTTCTCGCGCTCCATCATCTGCGCCCGCGCTTCCACGCCGATGACCCGGTGAAAATCGCGGACCATCATCGGGTATGGGTGCGCGCCCAGCGCCGAACCGAGCAGGTAGTAGGTTGTATCGACGTTGGTCACCCAGTCCCGCATCGCTTCGCTAATGGCGTCCTTCAGCGTCCGGCTGCCCGTGGCGACGCCCACCACGCGCGCCCCGAGTAGACGCATGCGGAAGACATTCAACCGCTGGCGGCGCATGTCCTCCTCGCCCATGTACACTACACACTCGAAACCGAACAGGGCGCAGACCGTGGCGGTGGCCACGCCGTGCTGCCCCGCTCCCGTTTCCGCGATGACGCGCTTCTTGCCCATGCGCCGGGCGAGCAGCGCCTGGCCCAGGCAGTTGTTAATCTTGTGGGCGCCCGTGTGCAGCAGATCCTCACGCTTGAGATAGATGCGCGCCCCGCCCAGTGTTTCGCTCAGTCTTCGTGCATGGTAAAGGGCTGTAGGGCGTCCCGCGTAGTTCGAGAGCAGATCCTGCAATTCGTCGTGAAACGCGGGGTCTTCTTTCGCCGCCAAGTAGGCCGATTCCAATTCCTCGAGCGGCGACATCAGCGTCTCCGGCACATAGCGCCCGCCGAATTCGCCGAAGTGGCCCAGGGCATCCGGCTGTGATGATTTCAAACTCAAAGATCCTCGCATAAAGCAGCTTTCAAAAACTCGGACATCTTCCTGTGGTCTTTCCGTCCAGGGGCCGATTCGATCCGCGAACAGGCGTCGACTCCCCACGGGCGAGCCTGCCGGATGGCTTCCCCTACGTTCGAGGCGTCAAGGCCGCCCGCAATCACAATCTTACGGGGTGAACCCGCGGCAAGGCTCCACGCAAACGGTTTCCCGCTGCCACCATACTCCGCCCCGGCCGGCCCGTCAAGCAAAAACGCTTCCGCTTGAGGATACAGTTCGAACCGCGCGGCGTCAAAACGCTCGTCCACGCGAAAGGCCTTCCAGAAGCGAATGGTTCGGGGCGCCTGGTCCGGGGCCTCGTCGCCGTGGAGTTGCGCCACGTCCAAGGGCACCAGCGCCGCCACACGCTCCATCTCCGCCGCGGTTTCGTTGACGAAGACGCCGACCTTCGTGACGCCGCCCGGCAGGTCTCTCGCAATACCCGCGGCGGCTTCCGGCGTGATGTAGCGCTTACTGTTCGGATAGAAATTAAAGCCGATAGCCGTTGCGCCTCCGGCTACCGCGGCGGCGGCGTCCTCAGCAGTAGTGATGCCACAGACCTTGATCATGCGAGGAGGCATTGCAGAGCGGCGGCCGGGTCGGGCGCTTTCATCAGGTGCTCACCCACCAGAAATGCCTGGTAACCCGCCGAGCGCAGCAGGGCCACATCCGCCGCCGAGTGGATTCCGCTCTCGCTCACCAATACAGCCCCCGCTGGCATCTGCCCGGCCAAGTCGAGCGAGGTCTCCAGGCGTACCGCGAACGTGTGCAGGTTGCGGTTGTTCACCCCCAGAATCTCCGCGCCCGAGTCGATCGCAACGCGCAGTTCCTCCGCATCGTGCACCTCCACCAGGGCAGCCATTCCAAAGTCCGCAGCCAGTTCCCGCAGGCGCCGCATCTCGGCCGCTGTCAATATCGCGGCAATGAGCAGAATGGCGTCAGCCCCGTGGGCCGCGGCCTCAACCACATGCGCCTCGGATAAGGTGAAATCTTTGCGTAGTGCGGGAATTCCCACAGCAGCCCGCGCCGCCTCGAGGTCCGCGAGCGACCCCTGGAAAAATCGCTCGTCGGTTAGAACGCTGAGCGCCGCCGCGCCCCCCGCCTGATAGCGCGAGGCGATTTCAGGAGGGTGAAAATCGGCGCACAACAACCCCTTGCTCGGCGAGGCTTTCTTGATTTCGGCGATGACGGCCGGGCCGCGGGAAAGCAGGGCGGCGCGAAAATCCCGGCGCTGGGCCTTCCGTTGGGCTGCCCGATGCTCCAATTCGCCGCGGCGCGCCTCCAGGGCGGCTAGCTCTGTCCGTTTGTGTCCGACGATCCGGGCGAGAACGTCCGGTACTGCGGTGACCATGACAAAAGAACTTTCATGGTATCACAGGGT
>JADLBG010000410.1 GCA_020847895.1 Bryobacterales bacterium | reverse complement strand
TTTTGATTGCGGATGACCTGACGTTCAATGGGGTTGGGAGCATGAACAACCGCGAGATTCATACTCCCCATCTCGACCGGGTGGCGCAAAGAGGATGCACCTTCACCCACACCTTCCACCAGGGATCCTGGTCAGGCGCGGTGTGTATCGCCAGCCGGACGATGCTGAACACAGGGCTCACGTGCTTCCGCGCGCGCCGGCTATCGGAGGAGGCCGCGCTGTGGCCTGGAACGATGGGAGATGCCGGCTACGACACACACATCGTGGGGAAGTGGCACTTGAGTCAGGCGAATCTGAAGCGGGCGTTCAAGACATTTGGGCCGGTGAGCCCGGGGATGTTTGAATCGGGCCCAGCGGCATATAACCGCCCGAGTCCGGGCAATACGTGGACGCCTTGGGACAAGTCCCTCAAAGGCCAGTGGTTGCACACCGCCAAATGGGGGAACGCGGCCAGGGATGAGATCAAACATTCGGCCGAAATCTGGGCGGACTGCGCCGCGGATTACCTGCGGAGCCGGCGAAAACAGGCCAATCCGTTCTTCTTGTACGTGGGGTTCAACTCGCCGCACGATCCGCGCCAGGCCCCGAAGGAGTACGTGGACCGTTATCCGAGGAACCGCATCGAGATTCCGCCCAATTACCTGCCGGAGCATCCTTTCGACGAGGGCGATCATTTCATCCGGGATGAAAAGCTGGCTCCATTTCCGCGGACGAAAGAGGCGGTGCAATTACACCGCTCGGAATACTACGCCCACACGACATACATGGACGCGCAGATCGGCCGTATATTGGCCGCGCTCGATGAATCGGGCCAGACGGCCAACACGTACGTCATCTTCACCGCGGACCACGGACTGGCGGTGGGGCAGCACGGATTGATGGGCAAGCAGAACATGTACGACCACAGTATTCGCATGCCGCTGATCTTTGCCGGTCCGGGGATTGCCGCGGGGAGGCAGGTGGATGAACTGGTCTATCAACACAGTACATTTGCCACGACGTGCGAACTGGCGGGGGTGTCCGCGCCGAAGGCGGTGGAGTTCCCGGGCCTTGCGAATCTCCTCGATGGCAAGAGTGGAGCGCCGCACGATGCGGTCTTCTCGCGCTATCTCGATTATCAACGCGCGGTGCGAACCAGGGAGCACAAACTGATCGTGTATCCAAAAGCGGGAGTCACGCAGTTGTTCGACATGCAGGCCGATCCGTGGGAGATTCATAACCGCGCGGAGGATCGACGGTATGCAGAGGTGAAGAAAGAACTGCTTGAACGGCTGCACCGGTTTCAGCGCGAACTGGATGATCCGCTTCCGCCCGTGCCTTCCTCTTAACGCTAACGCTAACGGGCGCGTCCGAAACCACGCTTGCGTTTCTGATTTCCGGACATGTCTTCCTCGAGTTGATCGAAGCGCACCTCAATTCCCTTGGCTTCGGCTCCGGGTTCGATGACCTGCAACCGCCGCGGGCGGCACTGCGCGCCTTCTCCTTCGTAACCGGCGTAAAGGAAGCGCAACGCGGCGTTCAAGCCGGTGGGCTCCTGTTGGATTTCTTTCGGCCGGAGGGCGGAGTCCAATTTTAGCGCGAGCGGGCCGGCGTCGCCGGAGACGCGCAGAGTGACTTCTTCGCCATCCGCATACTGAAGTTTCGAGGACAGCACTTTCGCGCCGCCGAGAACCACGCGGCCGAGAGTCCTGTTGAGTTGGCCGGCGTCAAGCAACCGGAGCGCCTCCTCGAGCGCAGCCATGTCCTGCGCTTTGGGCTTCTTCTTCCACTTGTAGCCCGCCGCGGTACGGACTACCTCGTGCTTCTTTCCGGAGCGCTCGACTTTGTATTTCGTCTGCTCTTCGGATCTCCAGACTTCCAATTTCCAGACCACGGGAAACGCATTCCCGCTGTGAATCTGAAGAGTGCCGAGGGCGTGAACCGGGGCGGCGGCGCGAAAACGGCCTCTCCCGCCGAGCGCCGTCAGCATGCGTTCGAAGAGCGCGTTTCCGGTCCTTTCGAGCGCCGCCGGCGAGGGTTGGAAGCGGAACGCAACCCTGGTTTCGGCGTCCGCTCTTATGGCCGCGGCCTGTTCGGCGCGGCCGGTGGTGTAATCTTCCCTCATGGCGGCTACGGAGACCGTGCCTTCGTCCAGGGTGATGGGGGACAAAGCGCCGGCGTGGGTGGAGCCAGAAGGCTTCCCATTGACGCGCACTTCGCAATCCACGGGTTCGCAGGTGACCAGCAACCGCCCTTCCTTTTTCTTCACCACCACAGGCGCCGGCACGCGCGCGTTGCGGACGGCCTCGAGAAGGCGGGGTGAGGCTCCGGCGGTCGCGAGTTTCGCGAGGTCGGCCGAGGTTGGGCGCAGCGCAAGCCCGTGCATCTCCACTTCCCTGATGACCATCTCCTGCGGGATCTTTTCGCTGCCGAAGTGATGCAGCACGCGCAGGATGCCTTCCACCGTAATGCGTACTCCGGGGGGTGCGGCGGCGCTCTGATAGGCGGCGCCGCTCGATGCGAGGCAGCACAGCAGAATCGACAGCCAGCCGGTCAGGCGAAACAGAAGCCCTCCCTCTTTCCAGCGCTGTTTACTTGCCCCAAAGCCCTTTGCGCTTCTTCGATACGTCAAAGTCCGTGTCCCGGACATCGGATGGATTCAGTTCCACGGTGTCGAATTGCAGTTGCACACCGCGCGGGCCGCCGCCCGGAAGAATCACCTGGGTGTCCTTCGGATAATGGCTTTTCCCTTTATCGAGATAGTCGCTGAACAATACCTTGCGCCCGTTGTTGAGACCGGAGGACTCGATGCGGATCTCCTTGGGACGGCTCGCGGAATCAAGGGTGATGACATAAGTGGCCGGACTTCCCTCGGCCCGCAGCACTTCGCTTTCTCCCTCTTTGGGCCTCAACCGCGGCGCAACCATCTTGAATTCAGGCGCCCGCAGCTTTTCCATGATCTTTGCGAATTCGTAATCCTGAAGCCAAACGAGCGCGTCTCCCAAATCCTGGGCCTCCTGCCCTTTCGGTTCCGGCTTCCAGCGGGGCGTATCGGTGAATCCGATTTCATAGTTCTGGCTGACCCTCTTCACGCTGAAACGGGCTTTGTCGCCCTTGATGAGGACTTGCGCACTCCATGGCGTAGTCCGGGTAGAGAACACATTGATGGCGCCGATTCCCTTGAGAGCGGAGGCGTTCTTCAGACCTTCCACCCCTCCCAGCGCGGCGAGCATCCGTTGAAACAGTTCGGCGCCGGCGCGCTCTAGCGAGGCGCGGCTGGGTTTGAGATGAAACTCGACTCGCGCCGGCTTGTCTTCGGCGATGACCACTGCCGCACCGCTGCGGTCGGCTTCGAAGTCGTCCTTGCGGACGGCGATGCGGATTTCGCCTTCCTGCCACGCGCGTGAGAGTTCCCCATGATTGGTGACGCCGATGTGGATGTCGTTGATGGAGACGCTGCAATCCACCGGTTCACAAATGACGGTCAACTGCCCTTCTTTTTTCTTCGGCGGCGGCGGAGGGGTTACTTCCTTCGGCTCGGGAGGCGCGGGTTTTTCGGCCTTGTCGATGGCTGCGAGCAGGACATCGGGACCGCCGGCCTCTTTGATGGCCTTGAGATTTTCCGGTGTCGGGACGAAGTCGAGACCTTGTTTTTCGATGCGCTTGGCGAGGCCGATGATGGGGAAGCGGACGGGATCGCGCTTGGCTTTCGCCAGCCAATCGAGGATGCTGCTCAATGCAATGGGCTGGGAGAGGGCCTTCGGCGCCTGAGCCCGGGCAGTGAACGTTGCCGCCGGCAGGACGGCTATCGCCAGAACGACAGCCTTCGCGGCCGCGGAGAACCATGAGAACTGTTTGCGTTCTCTCACTTGGACAACTCCTTCAGAGCGTTTTGAACGGTCGCTCTCCATGCTCTTGCCCGGTTCGGGTCAATGCTCGACATCTTGTTTGCGATCTCGAGCACTTTCTCCCACTCGCCATCGCGATACAGTTGGCGGGCAGTCTGCTCGAGTTGCTGGATCTGGAGCGCATGCTGCACCGACGCCGGATCGGCCGCCAAACGGCCGGGTTTCGTTTCCGGGGATTCGAGGGTCTCTATTTCTTTTCGTAATGCGGCCGCTTCGACGGATTCCGCCGCGCCCGGGGCCGGGTTTGGGAGAGCGGTCTTTGCGCTTGCCAGGTCCGCCTTCCAATCCGCTTCCGGCTTTCCGGCGCTTTTCGCCTCATTCGCCAGCCCATAGTAAAGCCGGGCGCGCTCGAGGTTTGCCTGATGAGCCTCCGGCGTTCCCGTGAAGCGCTCGGAGAACTGGGTGAGGTGCTGAATGAACCGGCGCCGGTCGCCTTCACTCGAGGTAATGGCAGGGCGGCTCAAGGCGAGCAATTCCCATGCCGTGGGAGCATCCGGACTGGTCCATTGGCCAAGATCGGCGGTGCGCGCATAGCCGGGCTTGGACACGTCCTTCGCATTCACATACTGGACGCGGACAAAGGGCTGCTCCCGGGAGCGCAAGCGCTCGAGGAGATTGACCACAGTCCCTTGGGGCAGGCTGCGCATCGCCTTGCCGCCTTCGCCCTGCTGGTCCAGCAGATCGGTTCGGGAAGCCTGTATGACAGCGGTGCCGATCGCTTTTTCGACCGGCACCGGCCTGGTGAGCAGGTAGACTGCCGCGGCGCCGATGGAGAATACGGCCAACCCCAATACGATGCCAATCGTCATCTGCTTCTGAATGCGGGTCATTTGATTGTGCGCCTTCGATTGACTGTTATCCGGAAGCCGCCGCGCGCGGCAGCGTTATCGGCTCAAAATCGAGCATATCTCAGTCTTGCTTGTCATGCTATTGGGAAATGTTTGACTTTCTCTCTTCCATACAAGTAGTCAATCGGAGGAGGATAGAAATATGAATAGTCCCCGTCGAGGCGCACCGCGCCGTGTCTTCCTTCAGCAGGCCGCCCTCGCCAGCGGCGCAGCCGCGTTGCCGGCGCAGACGGCTGGCTCCACGGCTCCCACCGGGGCGTCTGCTCCGCCTGCTCCACCCGCGCCGCGCATCCAGTTTCCACGGGTGTTTACGGGCCGCAAGCTGGCGATGATTGCGTTTCCGCTGGGTGGGATCGGCGCCGGGAGCATCAGTCTTGGTGGACGCGGACAGCTACGGGATTGGGAGATCTTCAACCGTCCGGACAAAGGCAACTCTCCGGCGTATGCGTTCCCGGCGATATGGGCGCGGGCGGGGAGCGGGAAACCGGTGGTGCGAGTGCTCGAGAGCCGGATCCTTCCGCCGTACGAGGGAAGCTCAGGGCTGGGGTCGCGGAATGTTCCCGGGCTGCCACGTCTGGCCGCGGCGGCGTTCACCGGGGAGTACCCGATGGCGGGTATTGAGTTTCGCGATGCGCGTTTGCCGGTGAAGGTGACACTGGAAGCGTTCAGCCCTTTGATCCCGCTGGATGCCGAAGAGTCGGGACTTCCGGCGGCGGTGCTGCGCTACCGGTTGCACAATGCGACGAACCAGCAGGTGAAGGTGTCCATCGCCTGGTCCATCGAGAATCCGACGGGCAGCCCGGAACAGGCATCCGCGCGGGGGCCGGGTGCGGATGGGCGAGTGAACGAAATCCGGGTGAACGGCAACCTTACCGGGCTGGTGATGAGCAACCCCGGGTTGGGGAACGAGGATCCGCTGTCTGGCGATTTCACTCTTGCCGCCCTGGCGCCGGAGGGAACGAAAACGTCGATGCTTCGGGGATGGCCGCAGGGGCGATGGTGGAACTCCCCGATGCTTTTCTGGGATGACTTCAGCGCCGACGGCGAGGTGGGGCCGGAGCCGGAAGCGCGCAATCAGGTTGGAGCGCTGTGCCTCAGTTGCACGCTGGCGCCGGGGAAGGAGGCAGCCTTCCCGTTCCTGCTGGCCTGGCGTTTTCCCAACCGCACGCCGAAGCGCTGCGGGTGGAGCGCGCCGAAAGGGGAGGCTGATACCGTCATCGGCAACCACTACTGCCGGCGCTTCGCCTCCTCCTGGGACGCGGCGGCGTATCTGGGGGCGCACCTGGAGAGGCTGGAGGAGACGACTCGAAAGTTCGTTTCCGCCTTGCGCGGCAGCACGCTGCCGCCCGCCGTCAAGGAAGCCGCCTCGGCGAATTTGTCGACGCTGGCGACAACCACCTGTTTCCGGACGGCGGATGGGGAGTTTCACGGATTTGAGGGGGTGAATGATCATTCCGGGTGCTGTTTCGGCAACTGCACCCATGTATGGAATTACGAGACCGTCACCAACAGCCTGTTCCCCACGCTCGCGCGCTCGCTGCGCGGAGCTTCATTCGGCTACTCGCTCGACGACGCCGGGGCCATCCATTTCCGGCAGTTGCTGCCGGACGGCAAGCAGCGCTCCGGCTTTGCGGCGGCCGATGGACAGATGGGGCAGATCATCAAAGTTTATGATGACTGGCGGCTCTCCGGGGATACGGCCTGGCTGCGCTCGATCTGGCCGCGAGTGAAGAAAGCCTTGGAATTCGCCTGGGCGCCGGGCGGCTGGGACGCGGATCGCGACGGAGTGCTCGAAGGGGCGCAGCACAACACCTACGACGTGGAATTCTACGGGCCCAATCCGCAGTGCGGCATCTACTACCTGGGAGCTTTGCGCGCCGGGGAGGAGATGGCGCGCGAGGCGGGGGACACGGCTTCGGCGAACGAATACCGCCGCCTTTTTGAGCAGGGCAGCAAGTGGATTGACGAGAAGCTGTTCACGGGCGAGTATTACGTGCAGCAGATTCGCGGGGTTTCCCGGGGGCTTATCGCGCCATCGCTGCTCAGTACGATGGGGTCGGAGAACACCGAGAAGCCCGCCTATCAGGTGGGGCAGGGCTGCCTGGTGGATCAACTGGTGGGGCAATACCTTGCGGAGACAGCCGGTTTGGGACCCTTAGTGGACCCGCGCCACATGCGCAAGACGCTGGAATCCATCTACCGCTACAACTACAAGCACAATCTCTACGATCACGACACCGTGCAGCGCACCTTCGCGCTCAACGATGAGCCGGCGCTGGTGATCTGTGACTATGGCAAGGCGGAACGGCCGAGGATTCCATTCCCCTATTACGGCGAGGTAATGACCGGTTTCGAGTACACAGCGGCGGTTCACATGTTGTATGCGGGGATGTATGCGCAGGGTGTGGAGTGCATCGGAAACATCCGCGCGCGATACGACGGGGAGCGGCGGAATCCTTGGGATGAGGCCGAGTGCGGGCACCACTACGCACGGGCCATGGCGGCGTGGTCGGGGATTCTGGCGCTCAGCGGATTCCTATACCATGGGGCGCGGCGCACGCTCGCCATCTACCCGAACTCTCCCGCGCCGTTGTTCACATGCTTCTGGTCGACGGCGTCGGCGTGGGGAACGTTTACGATGGACCGCAGGACGCCGGAGACCCGTCTGACGCTGGCGCTTCTTTACGGGCGGCTGCGACTGTTGGAGATCGGTTTGCCGGGGAAGGGAGGACATTCGAGCGCCGCGCTCAATGGCAATGCTTTGGCGCATGACTCCGCGCCGGGCGGGAAGGGCATGACAATGCGCATGAGGGAGGACATTGAATTGAAAGAGGGAGACAAACTGTATCTGGCGTTGTGAGTGGGAGCCCTCGGCTCCTAGCGATAGGCGTGGGCCCGGGCGCCACCGGAGTATGGGTTCGACAGGGTAATTGCTTGAGGGCCGTAGACGGCCTTATCCGCCCCCTCCAGCACGAGCAGGCGCTCCTCGTGGTTGAGCCGTGTGAAGCAGCGCTGGAATTCATCGGCGGAGAGTTGATTCCGCGTCAGCGCTTGTACGAGATAGTCTACCTGCCGTAAGTCGACCATTGGTACTCTCCTCTGCCAAATACTAACACCTGGGATAGGACTGACAATTCCGCAGTTCTATTCGAATGGGAGTTGGAAAAAGCCCTACTCCTACCCAGAGTGTGCCTCAGGACTCCAACTGCCCACCATCCCCATATCGGTCCATTCTTATGTGGTACTTGGAGTGGCAGTATTTTAACGGAAGTACGCGGTACCACCTTAGAATTTCGGGGGTAGGCGAGTTTGGGTAGGGCTGAGGGAGAAAACACTCCCCTCAGCCGGGTTCTTGCCGTTTCTCGAAGTACTACGCGGTGGCTGCTGCCGCTTCGAACGGTTCGTCCGCGCTACCGCCGTAGATTCCGGGCACCTTGGCTCCCATGGGGCGAAGATACGCCGAGAGTTGTCCTCTATGATGGACGCTGTGTTTGATCATAAAGCCCAGGTAGACGACATTCGGCAGTTTCATTACGCCGAAGAAATCTACTTCGCGGGCGGCCAACTCCGGGGAAATGCTCTTTGCCGCTTCGAGGGCGGGCCCGAAATGGGCGTCATGCCAGGCGACGACATCGGCCGAGGTTTGGATGCTGTCGGGGCGTTTGTTTTCGTCCATCGGAAAATTACCGGCGGCGACGCCTTTCAGGAACCAGACCTCACTCGAGGCAATGTGCCAGGCCAGATCAAGGGCAGACATTGAGGTGGGGTGGGGTGAATAGCCGCCTTTGTCCGCCGGGACGGCAGCGATGACTTTGCGCGTGGTGGGCGCCTCCATGGCCGCGTCCTGGCAGTGGACGTGAACCATCATTTGTGCCTGTTCGGGTGTCATTGACATGCTCCTTGGATGTGTGTGGAATTACACCGGACAATACTTGAGACTAACCCGATTCGGGCGACGGCGCCAGTGAGATTAATGTTACACTAGCGGCGTTCCGTCATGAAGCTTTCCGAACTCCGAAGACTCACTATCCGCAAGCAGATGCGCGTCTGGTTTACCCTTTCCGGAGGGTCTGAATGCCTGATCAACGAACATGGGATCGCACAGGCGCCGGGCTTGCAATCGGCGCCGGATTTCAACCTGGAGCAGGAAGTGGCGCAAGCGGCCGCGTTTCGAATCGAGTACATGGGGGAAGAGGCTGCGAAGACGCGTGCGCGGACGGCAACGGCGGCGGATCTGCAAAAGATGATTTTAGCGGTTACGCCTGGAGCGACTGCGCCCGAGCATGAGGAATAAGGGCGGGGCATCCAGGCGTCACTTGCGGATTCGGGTGTTTCGCTTAGTCTCAATTGCCTCAATATGATGGCTGGTGCACAAACCATTCGAAATCCGTCCCGTGATCGGCTATCATGGGAACACCAGGAGAACTTTCAGCTGGCAAGCAAACAAGAACTGACGCTGCGCCCGGTGACGCGGCGAAAGGAAAGACAATGGATAAGCTGGCGCAAAACATCCAGGAGGCATTCCTCAATAATGCCCGCAGGGACAAGACATTTCTCACCATCTATCTGATGAGTGGGGTGAAGCTGAGTGGC
>JADLBG010000409.1 GCA_020847895.1 Bryobacterales bacterium | reverse complement strand
GCATTTTCTCTACTTTCAGGACGATTGGAAAGTGAACAACCGGTTGACGCTGAACCTGGGGATGCGCTACGAATTCGCCTCGCCGCAGTGGGTGAGCGACAACCGGCTGGCGAACTTTGATCCGGCGACGAACTCCCTCATTCAGGCGAAAGCGGGCGGCCTCTATGACCGCTCACTGCAGCATCCGCGCTACAACAACTGGGCTCCGCGCGCGGGCTTCGCGTGGCGCCCGATCGCGAAGACGGTGTTCCGCGGCGGCTACGGCATCAGCTACCAGCAGTTCAACCGGCTGGGCGGAGAGAACCTGCTGGCCTATAACGGACCGAACATCATCGACGCGCAGATTGACCAGATCCCGAGCCAGGGTATCTGCAAGAGCCCCTCGGATCCGCCGCTATCATGCTTCCGGCCGACGTATTTCGGCTATCCGGAAAACTTCGCGGTGCCGGCGAACTTCAACCCGCTGCGCGCGCAGGCCCGCTACATCCCGGCCACCAACCCGACGGGTTACGTACAAAGCTGGCACTTCACCATCCAGCGCGAACTGGCGAGAGATCTGGTGCTGGACGCCGCCTATGTGGGTAATCACGGAGTGCACCTGATGATTCTGGGAGACTACAACCAGGCTGCGCCGAACGATCCGGGGCAGAATCTCACGTTGCAGGCGCGCCGTCCCGTCCAGAACTTCGCCTATATCGAAATCGCCTACGGCGCCGGATGGTCGAAATACAACGCGATGCAGGTGAAGCTCGAAAAGCGGTATTCGCAGGGGCTGTACCTGCTGAACTCGTTCACGTGGTCAAAGGCGACTGACATTGCGTCGGGCCACCTGGAGACCGCCAACGGGGACAACTCGCGGGTGAACTTCGCCGATCCGAACAGCGACCGCGGCCTGTCGAGCTACGACCAGACCTTGAACAACACCACTTCGATTGTCTGGGACATGCCATTCGGCAAGGGAAGGAAGTATCTCTCGAGCGCGAATCCGTTTGTTCAGGGAGCGCTTGGCGGATGGAAGCTTTCGGTGATCAACACGCTCACCAGCGGACTGCCGATTAATATCACCTACAGCCCGACGCCCCAATTTCAGGTGAGCACGGCGCCGAATTACCGTCCGAATCTCATTGGCAATCCGGTGACTGCGGAAGGACAGCGCACCACGAACAACTACCTGAATCCGGGCAGCGTTTCCATTCCCACGGATCCACGCTACCCCTGGGGCAGCGCCGGGCGAAACGTGGCTCGCGGCTACCCGTTCTATCAGGCGGATATCGGCTTGCACAAAAGCTTTCCACTGTGGGCGGAAACGCGGCGACTGGAGTTTCGCGCCGAGGCGTTCAATCTTTTGAACCAGACGAACTTCATGGCTCCGAACAGCAACGCGAGTTCCACCTCGTACGGCAGCATTACGTCGACGTTCCCGGCTCGCCAGTTGCAGTTTGCGATGAAATTCCTGTTCTGAGCACTGGCCGTGCGGCTTGGCGCCTTGAGCGCAGCAGCCGCGCGTCCATAATTGTAAGGAACATTGACGAATGTTCGCTGGAGAGCCGGGCCGGTCCGACAGCCGGATCATTTTTTGATCTGATAAGAACATGCAGGAAGTGACCCGGCGTCAACTGGCGGGGCTCGCGGCGGCTCCGGCTCTTCTTGAGCGGAAACAGCGCCCCAACATTCTGTTCATGATGACGGACGACCATGTTCCGCGCGCCATGAGTTGTTACGGCAACAAGATTCTGAAGACCCCGAACTTTGACCGGCTTGCCGAAGAAGGATGCCGCTTCGACAACGCGTTCTGCACAAACTCGCTGTGCGCTCCGAGCCGCGCTACCGTGCTGACAGGCACTTATTCGCACATCAACGGCATTCGCGGGAATTCCGAAGCAGCCGACGCCATCGAGAAGATCGACGCGAGCCTCCCCACGTATCCACAGGTTCTTCAGCAGGCGGGCTACCGCACGGCGATGATCGGGAAGTGGCACTTGAGTCACAACCCGGTGGGGTTCGACTATTCGTGCATTCTCCCCGGGCAGGGCGTCTACTTCGATCCCATCTTCATGGAAAACGGCGTAAAGAAGAAATTCACGGGCTACGCGACGGACATCACTACGGACATGGCGCTGCGGTTCCTGGGGCGGCAGGATAGGTCCCATCCCTGGTGCCTTGTCTACCAGCACAAAGCGCCGCACCGTCCGTTTCAACCGGCGCCCCGGCATCGCAAGCTGCTCGAGGATATCGAACTGCCGCATCCTTCCACTTACGATGACGACTACCGCACGCGCCGCGTGGCGAAAGAGGCCGCGGACATGAAGTTCGACCAAAGCCTGGAAGGCGATTACAAGGACTTACCGAAAGGGCTTTCCGCGAAGGGGAAGAAAGACTGGATCTACCAGCGGTTCGTGAAGGATTTCTATCGCGCCGCCTACGGAGTGGACGAGAACCTGGGCCGCATTCTCGATCATCTCGACAAGACGGGGCAGGCGGAAAACACGCTGATCATCTACACCTCGGACAACGGGTTCTATCTGGG
Source organism: Bryobacterales bacterium (assembly GCA_020847895.1). Classification (GTDB taxonomy): domain Bacteria; phylum Acidobacteriota; class Terriglobia; order Bryobacterales; family Bryobacteraceae; genus CADEFT01. The sequence goes on along the minus strand of JADLBG010000409.1, from coordinate 5,711 downwards.
CGAGCACGGGTGGTATGACAAGCGGTTCATGTATGAGCCGTCGCTGCGCCTGCCGCTGCTCGTGCGCTATCCGGCGTTGTTCCCCGGCGGGCGCAAGGAAAGGCGCTTCGCGTTGAACGTGGACTACGCGCCGACGATGCTTGACCTGGCGGGGGTGCAGATTCCCGGCACGATGCAAGGGCGAAGCCTGCGTCCGCTGCTCGAGGGGAAGGCACCGGGAGATTGGCGCACGTCGATGTACTACACCTATTACGAAAACTCGTGGGCGCTGCGCGGGAAGGGGAAGGAGGCGATGAGCGACCCCACCTTTCAGTATTTCACCGCGCACCGCGTGGGGCCGCATCGCGGGGTACGCAACGAGCGCTACAAACTGATCCACTATTACAGCGAGGGGGATTACTGGGAGTTGTTTGACCTCGAGAAGGATCCGGACGAGGTGCGGAATGTCTATTCCGAAGCGTCCTACGCCGCGGTCCGCGATTCCCTGAAGAAGGAACTGGGCCGGCTGAAGCGGTATTACCGCGACAATTCCTGAGTCCTCCGCATCTGCTGCGCAACTTGTCGGTCTTGGCGTACACTCAATCTCATGCCCTCCGATCCGGTACTCGACCTGGAAGCACTGCTTGCGCCGATAGCGGGGGATAACCCCGCCGGCCAGAGCCTGTTTGCCACCACGATTCTTGCCGATTTACGGGAATACCGCCGTTCGGAAGACGTGGAGAGCATGGGCGAATGGGCTCCCGCGGAAACAAAGACGGCGAACTGGAACAAACTGGACAAAGTCGCCATCGACACACTGATGAACAAGAGCAAAGACATCCGTGTGGCGGGATGCCTCATGGAATCGAAGGTGGTGCAGAAGGGCTTTCCCGGGCTGCGGGACGGGTTAAAGCTGGTACGGGAGATGCAGGAGCGATTCTGGGATCACTTCTACCCGGCTCTGACCGCCCCCGAAGGGGAAGAGGACGACTACGAGGACGATAACCCGATCGAAGTGCGCGCGGCGGCGTTAGGGCAGATTGACCGGCTGCTGGTGATGCCGGTGCGCTCCATCGCGGCTACGAAGCCGCAAGGCGGCGGCAATGTCTACTCGCAGGTGGATTGGGATCAGGCCAACTACGTCGACAATCTGAAGGGCAAGCAGCAGGAGGCCTATGACCAGGCGATTTCCGAAGGCCAGCCGACGGGGGAACTGTTCGCGCGGGCGGTAAGCCTGACTCCGGTGACCTTTTATCAGAAGTACGTGGAGGATCTGGACGAGTGCCACGAAGCGCTGCGGTTGCTCAATGAGTTGATCGAACAGCGCTACCAGGAAACCGAGCAGTTGCCGATTCTTTCCGGAGTCCGCGGCGCGCTCGAGGGCGTGGAGCGGATGGTGCGCGACATCGAGAAGATCCACGGCAAGCTGCGCAAAACCGAAGAAGCGGAAGAAGAGCAGCCCGAGGAAGCGGCGGAAGGAGAAGCGGCAGGGGTGGCGCGAAAGGTCGTGTTCACCGGAGAGGGGATACCCCTTGAACCGGCGGACAGGGCCGACGCACTGCGCAGGCTACAGGCGGTGGCGGCGTATTTCCGCAAAGCGGAGCCGCACAGTCCGATTGCGTTTCTGATTGACCGCGCGATCCGGTGGGGGAATCTGTCGCTCGATCAGTGGCTGATGGAAGTGGTAAAAGACCACGCGGCGCTCGGCACCGTGCGCGAAACCCTGGGGCTGAATCCGGATACCGGCGAGAGCATGTAGGGATCAGGCCGCGGCGTTTTTGGCGCGCAAACCGACATCCGTGCCGAGCCGAACGATGGAGTGCTTCTCGAACTCGAGGCGCTTTTCGGGAAAGTCGGAGCGGTAGTGGCCTCCGCGGCTTTCCTCGCGGGCAAGCGCGCAGCGGGCGATCAGCAGCGCGACGGCGTGAATATTGCGCAATTCGTAGTCCTGGCGGTCCGTGCGCGGGAGCGCCATAAAGTCCACCGCTTCGAGTTGCCTGATGGCGCGCCCGAGACCTTGCGCGTCGCGCACCAATCCGATATCGCGCCATGCCAGATCGCGAAGTTCCCACTCGCGGATCTGGGGGAAAGAGATTTGAGGCGAGTCGGGCTGCACGAAGACCGGGCGCGCCGGCCATTCCTTCATTGCTTCGGCGGCGCGTGCTCCGAAGACGATGCCTTCAAGCAGGGAATTGCTGGCGAGGCGATTGGCCCCGTGGACTCCGGTGCAAGCCACTTCACCGGCGGCATAGAGCCGCGGAACGGTAGTGTGGCCGGTGAGGTCCGTGCGGACGCCTCCCATGGCGTAGTGCGCGGCGGGGTGGACGGGAGCGGGTTGTTTGGTGAGATCGATTCCGTAGTGCAGGCAGGTCTGGTAGATGCGGGGAAAGCGCTGGGGGATGCCGGTCAGGTGGGTGAGATCGAGGAACACATGCGGCTCGCCGCCGCGCTGCAATTCCTGAACGATGTTGCGCGACACCACATCTCGGGGGGCAAGTTCGGCCATGGGATGCTTGCCGATCATGAACCGCTCCCCGGCGGCGTTGCGCAGGTAGGCTCCTTCGCCGCGCAGGGCTTCGGAGAGCAGAAAGCGCGGGGTGCCTTCGAGATGGAGCGCGGTTGGGTGGAACTGAACGAATTCGAGGTCGCTGATTTCGGCTCCCGCGCGGTAGGCGACGGCAACACCATCGCCGGTGGCCACATCCGGGTTGGTGGTTTCCTTATATACGCGTCCGAGACCGCCGGTGGCGAGCAGCACGGCGCGGGCGCGAATGGAGACATGGCGCTGGCGCTCCCCATCGAAGGCGAGCGCACCGGCGGTTTCTCCATCCTCCATCAGGAGGTCCGTGACGGCGGCGAAGCTTTCAAATCGGATGCGGGGCAGCGTTACGGCATGGCGGTAGAGGCTGCGGACCATCTCCTGCCCGGTGGAGTCGCCGTGGGCGTGCAGGACGCGCGAGCGGCTGTGGGCTCCCTCGCGGGCGAACAGGAGTCTGGCGCCTTCGCGGTCGAATTCCGTTCCCCAGGCGATCAACTGTTCGATGGCGGGAGGGCCTTCCTCCACCAGCACATGGACGGCATCGCGGTCGCAGAGGCCGTCGCCGGCGACGAGCGTATCCTGCTCATGGAGTTCGATCTGGTCATCGTCGCTGAGGGCGACCGCGACGCCGCCTTGGGCATATTGAGAGGAGGATTCGCGGATGGAATCCTTTGCGAGCACCAGCACCTGGCCTGCCGCGGCAAGGGAGATGGCCGCGCGCAACCCGGCAACGCCAGCGCCGACAACCAGGAAGTCAGTAGTGAGTGTTTCGAGCGGTTGTGTGATTCCTTCATGGTACAACGGTGGATATGCCTGCCTTTCGAGTCGAGACTCCGTTGCAGCCCTACGACGCCATTGTGGAGCGTGGGATTCTCTCGCGCGCCGGCGAGTATATTCCCAAAAAATCGGGCTCGCTGTTCATCGTGACGACGCGCGACGTGTGGGAACCGCACGGCGGCAAACTCGAAAAAGCGCTTGGGCAGCGGCTGCGGCGGGTATTGTTTTTCCCCGGCGGGGAGGATCATAAACGGATCGCCGAGGTGGAGTCGCTGGCTGAACAGATGGTGGAGGGAGGGGCGGACCGGTCGAGCGTGGTGGTGGCGTTCGGGGGGGGCATCGTGACCGATGTGGGTGGATTCCTGGCCGCCGCATTCATGCGCGGGATCCCCGTGTTGCAGGTTCCCACGACGCTGGTGGCGCAGGTGGACGCCGCCGTCGGCGGCAAGACCGGGGTAAACCTGGTGAGGGGAAAGAACCTGTTGGGCGCCTTTCATCAGCCGCTGGCGGTGTTGATTGATCCCGAGGCGCTGGCTACGCTTCCCGAGCGGGAGTACCGTGCCGGGTTGTACGAAGTGATCAAGTGCGGCGTGATCCGCAGCCGGCTGTTGTTCGACTTGATGATGGACCGGCAGAAGGAGGTCTTCGCGCTGATCCCCGAAGTGGTGGACGAACTCATCAGCGAAAGCGTGAGCATCAAGGCGGAAGTGGTTTCGGCGGACGAGAAGGAAGGCGACCTGCGGCGGATTCTGAACTTCGGCCACACCATCGGCCACGCGCTTGAAGCGGAAACGGCCTATTCGCGGTTCCTGCACGGGGAGGCGGTGGCCTTCGGGATGAATGCGGCCACGCATCTGGCGCGGATTCAAGGACTGCTTTCGGAGGCGGACAGCACGCGCGTGCTCGAGTGCGTGCGCCGGTACGGGCCTATTCCGCCGCTGGACGGGATTACCGCTTCGAGCCTGGTGGCGCGGCTGGGGGCCGACAAGAAGACCATTCAGGGCAAGGTGCATTTCGTGCTGCCGGATTCCATTGGGACGGTGAAGATCCTCTCCGGAATTCCCGAGGCGCGAGTGCTCGAGGCAACCGAGGCGGCGCTCGCATGAGTCCGTTGGGGACCACTCCGGCGGGGGTTCAGGGCGAGGAGCAGACCGCGCGCTGGGTGCGGGAGATGTTTTCCGGCGTGGCGGGCCGCTACGACCTGCTGAACCACGTGCTCTCGTTCCACATCGACAAGTACTGGCGCCGGCGCACAGTGCGGCGAGTGAAGGGAATTCTGGAGCGGAGCGATTCCCGGGTGATGGATCTGTGCTGCGGAACGGGCGACCTGCTGGTGGAACTCGAGAGAGCGGCGGGGAGGACGCTCATCGGGAGCGACTTCTGCCATCCGATGCTGACGGCCGCGCGGGATAAGATTGCGGCCAAGCGGTTCCGGTCAGTGGTGTTTGAAGGCGACGCGCTCCGCCTGCCTTTGCGCGACGGCTCACTCGATCTGCTCACCGCGGCGTTCGGGGTTCGCAATTTCGCCAACTACAGGAAGGGCTTCGAGGAGATGCGGCGCGTGCTGAAACCGGGCGGCGTGGCGGCGATTCTCGAGTTTTCCCAGCCGACGAACAGGGCGTTTGCGGCCTTGTACCGATTCTATTCGACGAAGGTGCTGCCGGGGATCGGAGGCTGGATTTCCGGGTCCAGGAAGGCCTATTCGTATCTACCGGACTCGGTGCGCAAGTTTCCAAATGCGGAGGAGTTGGCGCGGATCCTGAAGGAGTGCGGATTCCGGGAGGTGGAATTCGAGCGGATGACGTTCGGGACCGTGGCGCTTCACCTGGCGAAGGCGTGATAGAAAGCATTCCAAACTTTTGTTCTGGACCGATCGTTGCACGCATTCGCCTCTAGCGGTATCCAACCGGAAGTACCAGCGGCTCATTGTTTCCAGCATAGGGTTCCCGCAAGCTGGAATTGCCAACAGGAGATGTCCGTCATGAACGCACTTACCGGTATCATTCTTACTCCCGACCGGGCGCTCAGCAACGATCTGGAGAACGTGCTTGGGGGGATTCCCGCTTTCCGGCTGATTCCGCACGAAAGCGGGCCGTATCCCCAAGTTTCCGAGTTGCGCGCTCTTTTCAGCCGTAACGCGCCGGAGGTTGTATTTGTCGATGTGACTGATCTGGCCTCGGCTCTCGATGTGGCGTCATACACAGCCAAGGAACTGCCGGCCGCGCAACTGGTGGCGATCGGGCGGTGTTTCGAGTCGCAAACGGTGCTTGCGATGATGCGTTCGGGCGTGCGTGAGTGTCTGCCGTTTCCCTTTCGCCCCGAGGAAACCCGCGAAGCCCTATCCCGCCTGCAACGCGCTCTGGGGCAAACGCCGGTGGCCGCCGCGCCGGCGGCCAGCGTCTTCAGTTTCCTGCCG
>JADLBG010000408.1 GCA_020847895.1 Bryobacterales bacterium | reverse complement strand
TGGGTCATGAGGCTGGAAAGCCTGCGCCACGGGTGGCGTGAGGAAGGAGGGGCGCCTTAGTAGAGGCGGATGCCGCGGGGGCCAGGGCCGGTCTCCATGTGGACGGTGTCGACGAACCGGACCTTGTTGGTGGACATGGTCATGACGAGGGAGTGGGTGCGGCAGCCCTGACCGAAGAAGCGGACGCCACGGAGGAGCGTACCGTCAGTGACGCCGGTGGAGGCGAAGACGATGCTGCGGCCGGGGGCGAGATCGCGGGCGGAGTAGACGCGTTTGGGGTCGCGGATGCCCATGGAGGCGATGCGCTCTTCGAGTTCGGGGGTGTCGACGACGAGGCGGCCGACCATTGCCCCATGGAGGCAGCGGATGGCGGCGGCGGTGATGACGCCTTCGGGTGCTCCGCCGGCTCCCATGACGGCATGAACACCGGAACCGCGGACGGCGACGGCGATGCCGGCGGAGAGGTCGCCATCGGGGATGAGGCGGATGCGCGCGCCGGCTTGGCGGATTTCGCGGATGAGATTGGCGTGGCGGGGACGGTCGAGGACGACGATGACGAGGTCCTGGACGCGGCGGTCGAGGCAGCGGGCCATCTCCTTGAGGTTTTCGGCGACGGGGGCATCGAGGTCGAGAGAGCCGCGGCAGGCGGGACCGGCGATGATCTTCTCCATGTAGCAATCGGGCGCATGGAGGAGTCCGCCTTTTTCGGAGGCAGCGAGGACGGTGATGGAGTTCGGAGTGCCGGTGGAGCAGAGGTTGGTGCCTTCGAGGGGATCGACGGCGATATCGACTTCGGGGTAGTCGACGCCGGGAGGCGGGGATGCGCCGACGCGCTCGCCGATGTAGAGCATGGGCGCCTCATCACGCTCGCCCTCGCCGATGACGATGGCGCCGGCGAAGGGGACCTGCTCGAAGGCTTTGCGCATGGCCTGAACGGCGACGCGGTCAGATTTGTCGGGTTCGCCCTCACCCATGGTGCGGGCGGAAGCGATGGCGGCTTCCTCGACGACGCGCACGAGTTCGAGCGCGAGGTCGGCTTCAAATTTATAGGCAGATTCGCTCATGAGTCCTTCGGATGATGGTACATCAGACGGGAGGGCGGCGTTTGTGCCAATCGGTTGCGGACTGGAAGGCCTTGCCGGCGGCGATCAACCTGTTTTCGCTGTAAGGCGGTCCGGCGACGGCGAGGCCGAGCGGGAGGTTACCGGCGAAGCCGCAGGGGAGAGAGAGGGCGGGGATGCCGGCGAGGTTGCCGGCGGGGATGATGGGAGTGGGAGGGATGGCGGGGTTGTCGAGGGGTTCGCTGAGTCTGGTGGCGGGCGTGGAGAGGGCAGGGGAGAGCCAGAGATCGACATCCCAAAACAATTTCGCGAATTCCTGTTGGGCGAGGCGGCGGATGCGCATGGCGCGGAGGTAGTCTTTGGCAAGGACTTCCTGAGAGACCTTGATGCCGGCGATCTGTCGTTTGTCGGCGAGTTCATCGACTTTGCCGGAAGCGACGAGTTCTTCGAAGACAGAGCCCATTTCGGCGCTGATGATGGTGGCGACCATGGAAGAGAAGGGGAAATCGGGGAGCTTGGCTTCGACGAGTTTGAGTCCGAGGGAGCGAACGGCGTCGAGGGCCTGGGAGAAGGCGGGGCGGGCTTGTTCGACGACGCCATCGGTGAAGTCAGAGGGATTGTAACCGAGCTTGAGATCGGTGAGTTTGGGAGCGAACTGGGGGGTGTAGTAGAAGCGCTTGCCGGATGAGCCGGGGTCGTCATTATCGCCGCCGGAGATAGCTTCAAGGACGAGGGCGCAATCTTCGGCGGAATGGGCCATGGGGCCGATCTTGTCGAGGGTCCAGGAGAGGGGCATGCAGCCCGCGCGGCTGACGAATCCATAGGTGGGGCGAAGTCCGGTGATGCCGCAGTAGGCGCTGGGGGTGAGGATGGAGCCGGAGGTTTCCGAGCCCAAGGCATAAGGGACAAGTCCGGCGGCGACGGCGCTGCCGGAACCGCTGGAAGAGCCTCCGGACCAGTGGGAGCGGTCCCAGGGATTGATGCCGTGACCTTGGAGGGAGGCATTGGCGAAGCGGTATCCGCCGCCGCCGCCGAGTTCGACCATGGAGAGTTTGCCGATGAGGACGGCTCCGGCTTTGGAGAGGCGTTTGACCACGGCGGCGTCCTGGTCGAACATCTGGGCGGCGTAGGGTTTGGCTCCCCAAGTGGTCGGTCCGCCGGCGACAGCGATGAGATCCTTGACGGCGTAGGGGGCGCCCTGTAGAGGGGAGCGGATGCGATCACGAAGGAAGTCTCCGTCGACATCATGGGCTTTGCGTATGGCGGATTCGCGAAGGGAGAGGGCGAGGGCATTGTAGCGCGGGCCAAGACGTTCGAGGCGGTCGCAAAAAGCGCGGGTGAGCTCGACGCAGGAGAATTGTCTTGCCTTGAGACCCGCCTGGATTTCGGCGATGGAGCCAAAGAAGATGTCGTTTTCGAAGGTAGGCATGGGCTTTACGCTTTGAAGACGAAAGCGGGCTGGACGGCGGTGGTGAGTTTAACGTTGGCGAGCGCGGCGCGCCACTGTTGGAGCTTCTGGTGTTGGATGGCGAGGTCGTCGCCGGCGGGCGTGGTTTGGGCAGGCGCGGGGGGGAGGAGGGGAGGAGTGAATGGGAGGGCGGCGAGGGCAAGGCTCCGGCGGGAGAGTTTGGCAGCCATAGGCCACATTATGGCAGAAGCGAGGGGGATGAGCCGGGGAGAGCGAATGCGGCGTAGTTGCCGTATGCTGAAAGCGGGAAAGGGGATTGGATTGGCACAGCGCTACGATGCGGTGATTGTGGGCGGCGGGCACAATGGCCTGGTGGCGGCGGCGTACCTGGCGAGGGCGGGCCGCAAGGTGTTGGTGCTGGAGAAGCGGGAAATGGTGGGAGGCTGCGCGGTAACGGAGGAGGTGTGGCCGGGCTACCGGGTTTCGACGGCCTCCTACCTGACGAGCCTGTTGCAGGAGAAAGTGATCCGGGACCTGGAACTGGAACGTTTCGGGTACAAGGTGGATGCCAAGGATCCGGCGTTTTTCTCACCGTTCCCTGACGGGCGCTACCTGTACATGTGGCAGGACGAGCGGAGGACGATCGAGGAGATTGGGAAGTTTTCCAAGCGGGACGCGGAGCGGTTCACGGCTTACGAGGAATATCTGGAGAAACTGGCGGCGGTGGTGGAATCGCTGTTGCCGGCGACTCCACCGGAATTTCCGCCGCAGGGGTTGGGAGACCTGCTGGACTGGCTGAAACTGGCGGGGAAGATGCGCGGGTTGGGGAGACAGGAGATCGCCGGCCTGGTGAAGATATTCACGCAAAGCGCCGCGGATTTTCTGAACGAGTGGTTTGAATCAGAAGAAGTGAAGGTGACGCTGGCGACGGACGGGGTGATCGGGGCAAACGGGGGTCCGCGCTCGCAGGGTACGGCGTATATCCTGATGCATCATTGCATGGGGGGCGTAGGGGGCAAGCGAGGGTTGTGGGGATTCGTGCGGGGCGGGATGGGAGCGGTTTCGGAGGCGATCGCGGCGAGTGCGCGGAGCAAGGGCGCGGAGATACGGGTGAATGCGGAGGTGGAACGGATCCTGGTGCGGGACGGGCGCGTAGAGGGTGTGGCGCTGGCGGGGGGCGAGGAGGTGACGGCGGGCGTGGTGGCGAGCAACCTCGATCCAGTAGTGACGTTCCTGCGGTTAGTGGAGGAGCGGCATCTACCCGGAGATTTCGTGGCGGGGATCAAGCGGTACCGGAGCGAAGGGACTTCGTGCAAGATCAACCTGGCGCTTTCGGGATTGCCGGAGTTTCGCGCGCTGCCTGGGGCTCCGGCGCCGCACCACAAGGCGACGATGCACATCTGCCCGGATATGGAGTACGTGGAGCGGGCGTGGGACGATGCCAAGTATGGGCTCCCGTCGCGCTCGCCGCTGCTCGAGATGACAGTACCGACGATGTATGACCCATCGCTTGCTCCGGAGGGGCGGCATATTATGGGGATTTTCCTGCAGTATGCGCCCTATACGCTGAAGGGGGCGAACTGGGACGAGATGCGGGAACCGTTCGCGGACCGGGTGTTGGAGGTGATTGCGGAGTATGCGCCGAACATACGGTCGATAGTGGAGGAGCGGCAGGTGCTGACGCCGCTTGATCTGGAGCGGAGATACGGGCTGACAGGGGGCAACATTTTCCACGGGGAGATGAGCGTGGATCAGATGTTCGTGATGCGGCCGCTGGCGGGGTGGGCGCGGTACAGGATGCCGGTGAAAGGGCTGTACTTATGCGGGTCGGGGGCGCACCCTGGGGGGGGAGTGATGGGAGCGCCGGGGCACAACGCGGCGCGGGAGATGCTGAAGGGGTAGTTTCGGACGGGGATATCCGCTTGACTCCGGCGTGTTGGGGTGGTAAATGTGGCGCTACCTGTAGGAGGCAGGACTGGAATGCGAACAACGGAACCGATTCGATGCATTCTTCGGCAGAAGGGTGGGCAAGTGTACTGGCTAGGGCCGGACGCAACCGTATACGACGCCATTGCCTTGATGTCGGAAAAGAGTGCGGGTGCGCTGCTGGTGATGAAAGATGGGCGGCTAGTGGGAATAATCTCGGAGCGGGACTACGCGCGGAAGGTAGTGTTGGAGGGGCGCTCGTCACGGGAGACGCTGGTGGGGGAGATCATGACGTCGCCGGTGAGAGTTGTGGGGCCGGAGGAGACGGTGGATGAGTGCATGAAGATGATGACGGGGGCACGGATCCGGCATCTTCCGGTGGTGGATGGGGAGCGAGTGCTAGGCATCGTGTCGATTGGGGATCTGGTGAAGTGGACGGTGAGCAGGCAGGAGGAGACGATCGAGCAGTTGCACAGTTATATAGGGGGTGCGTACCCGGGGTGAGGGGGGGGGGAAGAAATTTGATTTTTTTGTGTAGGGGATGTTGCGCGTGGGGAGTGGGCTTGCTAATCTAAGTGAGTCAGCCGCTGCGACGCAGACCAGAGAGTGGAAAGCGAAAAAAGTTGCGGAAGTCGCTTGACGGAGGCAACGAAGTTCGGTAGGCTGGTTGATGGCAGCAGTTACGAAGTAGTGAGGTTAGCAAGTCCGAGGCACCCCGAAAGGGACGCGATCCTCAGTATCAGCCGGCAGCGCGGAAGTCAGCGTTACCCGCTACCTCCCGGCAGTTCCTTCGAGATCCAAATTTTCTCGAACAAATGTGACCCCGGTGCAGTTGACTGGAGCGGTTGCACGCGTTCGGAGCGGGTTTCGAGGCCTTCCCTGGATCGATCTTCGCGAGATCGTCGATTTTGGGAGCAGATCTTTGAAAATCTGGTTGGATGTAAAACACTTAATTCGTCAATGAAGATGAGTTCTAGGCTGAGACTGTCTTGGTGATAACACATCAAGGCAAATTACTCTAACGGTTCAAACGAGAGTTTGATCCCGGCTCAGAATCAACGTTGGCGGCGCGCCTAACACATGCAAGTCGAGCGAGAAAGGGGAGCAATTCCTGAGTACAGCG